>DATBYR010000330.1:0-2001 GCA_036513565.1 Methylocella sp.
CGACATCGGCGATTACCGGACGTTTTTGAAACTCGCGCCGCCGTTGCGCCACGAAGACGAGCGGCGCGCGCTCGTCGCGGCTTTGGAGTCGGGCCTCATCGACGCCGTCGTTTCGGACCATAACCCGCAGGATGTCGAAACAAAGCGCCTGCCGTTCACCGAGGCGGAAGATGGCGCGATCGGCTTGGAGACCATGCTTTCGGCGGGCCTGCGGCTCGTTCATTCGGGGGAAATTCCGCTCGCGCGTCTCATCGCCGCCATGACCATCCGACCGGCCGAGATCCTCGATCTGCCGCAAGGAAGACTCAAGATCGGCGCGCCGGGCGATCTCATCCGCTTCGACCCCGATGAACCTTTTGTTGTCGATCCGGCAAAACTGCATTCGCGCTGCAAGAACACGCCCTTCGACGAGGCGCGCATGGAGGGCAAGGTAAAGCTCACCATGGTCGCGGGCGGGATTGTTTACGAGGCGGAGTAAGGGGTCTGTGCCGTGCGGAAGTTTGCGATTATCGCTGGGCAGTCTTAAGAGAGCGACGGGAACCCCCGAGAACGGGGCGGACGCAACCAAGGGAGGACGCGATGAAGCGCATGTTCACAATTCTAGCCGTCAGTTTATCTCTTGTAGGCGTCATTTCGGTCGCAGCCGCGCAGCATGCGACGATAACCGACCGGGAACTCATGGACAAACTGGAGGATGCCGCCCCGGCCGCGGTGTTGAAGGGCGCGACCGTTTTGAATATGGGCGCCGAAGGGAAAATGACAGTCATCCGGACCGGAACCAACGGCTGGACCTGCATGGACCCCGGTGGAGCGCCGATGTGCGCTGACGAGGCTGCCATGGAATGGGGAAAGGCCTGGAAGTCGAAGGGGCCAGCGCCGCAAAAGCTCGGCTTCATCTACATGCTCAATGGGGACAACGGCACCAGCAATACGGATCCCTACGCCACCAAGGAAACCCCGGACAACAACTGGATCAAGACGGGCTCGCACGTGATGATTGTTGGCGCCGAGGCCAAGAGCATGATGCAGGGCTATCCGAGGGACGCCAAGCCAGAGCCGGCCAAGCCCTATGTGATGTGGCCGGGAACGCCCTACGAACATTTGATGCTGCCAGTTAGATAACGGCGCCTGGGGCGATTGAATCCCGCCTCTCCAGCCGCCGATGCCGGGGATGGCTGCCAGGCGCCGGATCTGACACATTTTTCCGGCATCGTTCCCTGCGGCATTTCTGCGACGCATTTGGGCGTGACGAGCCTTCGCGAACTCGGCATGAAAGCGAGCATGAGCGGGTTGATGCGGCGCTGCGTTACACATTCGGCTCAATTTTCGATACGACGGTTCATGATTGAAGCGCGGTAAGCTGTTAGCCATGAGCCATAGGGCCACACATATCGGAGGCCGCCAAATGGAAGCGAAGTCAAGCGAAGCCCGCACGAAAGCCAGAATTCAGATTGTCGAGGAACACGTTCGACTCGAAAATTTGCATGATCTTGCCGGCATTCTTAGCACTTTTGGCCCAAATGCCCGGTATGATGACGAGCCATGGGACGACCATCGCATTGGCCGTGATCAGGTTCAGCTCTACTACAAGGAGCTGCTCGCGGCCGCGGCTGATTTTCAGATCGAGGTAAGAAATCGCTATGCAACTGACGAAGCAGTCATTCTGGAAGTTACCATCAGCGGCACGCATACGGGCGCCTGGAGAGGCTTGCCAGCCACGGGGAAAAAAGTCAGCATTCCTCTATGCGGAATATTCACCTTCGATCCCGCGGACCGGATTTTAGGCGAGAAGATTTACTATGACCGGGCGAGCGTGTTTAGGCAGCTCGGCATATTCCGGGAGCCTACAACTAACGCCGGCCGCTTGTTAACCTTGTTCAATCACCCCTTGACGATCGCGGGGGCTTTCTTCCGCAAGATTATTGGGCACTGATTATACAGATGCGTCGAACAGTGCTCTGAGCTCAAAGCATAGCGGCGCTCGACCAATGTTAACGAGAG
>DATBYR010000331.1:0-9024 GCA_036513565.1 Methylocella sp.
CTCATCCGACAGCCAGAATAAACTCCTTGCCATGCCCTCTGCCTCCAGCGACTCAAATCATGGCAAAAATATATCATGGAATCAACGCTCTGTATGGGTTCTCAACCTAGTACGATTGACGGCGTGCAAGGACCCCCAAAGCTAATTTTCGATCCGACGAAACCGCTTTTCGATCCGACGAAACCGCCGCGATTATCGGCGTGGCGGGCAAGCTTTCCATTGCCGTTCGCGGCCCTGGATGGTACCTGCCGCCATGCTCGAAGGCCTGCCCCCAAACGGCGCCGCGCATCTGATGCGTCTTTCCTGCGACGAGGCGGCGGCGCGCAGGATCGCCGCCATTATTGTCGAGACTTTTGATCCGGCCACGACCGCCGCCGCGGCCTTCGAGGAGGCGCCGGACCCAAGCGATTGGAACAAGGGTCCCTGGATCGTCGAGGCCTATTTTGGCGCCCCTCCGGACGAAGCAAATGTTCGTACCCTTGTCGCCGCTGTTGCGGGCGCCGCCGCCGCTCGCGCGGCAAGGTTCGGCCGCGTCGATGAACGGGATTGGGTTGCCGCTTCGCTCGAAGGGCTGAAGCCGGTACGGGCGGGACGCTTCATCATTCATGGCGCGCATGGACGCGACGCGGTTAAGGCCAATGACATCGCAATCGAGATCGAGGCCGCGCTGGCTTTTGGCACCGGCCACCATGGTTCGACGCGCGGCTGCCTCCACATGCTGGATCGTGTCGCGCGCAAGCGGCGGCCCCGCGCCATCCTCGATCTCGGCACCGGCTCCGGCGTCCTTGCCATCGCGGCGGCCAAAATGTTCAAGCGCAAAATTCACGCCGGGGATATCGATCCTGTTTGCGTGCAAGCGGCCGGCGCCAACGCAAAACGTAACCGTGTCGCAGGCTTCGTGCGTCCAGTCTTGGCAAAAGGCGCCGCGCACCCGGTGTTGCGGGCAGGGAGACCTTACGATCTGGTTTTGGCGAATATTCTCGCGCGCCCGCTGCGCGACCTCGCACCAGAAATTGCAAGATTAGCGGCGCCCGGCGCGGAAATTATTCTCTCCGGTCTCATCGGACGCGATGTTCCAGGCGTCGCCGCCGCCTATCGGAGGCAAGGCACCGCTCTAGTGCGGCGGATCGACATCGACGGCTGGGCGACATTACTCCTGCGGCGCGGCGGCCGGCGCGACAGCCTAAAGCGTCTTCATCCGCGCAACCGTTAGGCGCAGACGCGCGGTCGTGAGGCCACGCAATCCGGCCACATCGAACCCCAACACGACGACAGCGTAGACAACCACGCCGGTCGCAATCTGTTCGACGAGTGTCGCAAGCCCGGGCTCCTGGCCGCGCATCGGCAGAACGATCGCGGACATCAGGGCATTGGCGAAAACCGTGACGGCAAGATCGCGTGGACGCGGCCATTGCCGTTTCGCCCGGCTTGCGAAACCGATCAGCACAATGAGCGCGGCCAGCATCGCGCCGGCCTGGGCGATGGCGAGGCTCGAAGCGCCGGCATCGGGGGGCAAAATCAAGAGCAACAAAGGATCGGCAGTGCAAGCCGCCAAGGCCGCGACAATCAAAGGCGCGGTTTTTTTCTCGATCTGAAAAACCGGATTGATGGCGTATTGAATCATGGCCATGGAGAAGAGGCCGGTCATCATCAGAGGCAAGAGCAAGTCGAAGTGGCCTCGAAATGCCTCCGGCACGGCCAATTGCTCAATCGAAGGAAGGGTCAGCCAAAGCCCCGTGCATGCCGGCAAAACAATGGCGATAACGATTGTCATATTGCGGGCGATCTGCCGCCTCGCCTGGGACGGACCGTGTAATTCGTGCGTCGCGACCGCGATCTGAAACAACACGATATCGAGGGCCGAGCCGATCGCCTGGATCGCCTTGGTTCCGAAATCATAGGCCAAGGAAAATTGTCCGGTTTCGGAAAATCCATCGAGAATCGCGAGGATCGAGCGATTGGCCAGAGGGATCGCAAGGTAAAGCAGATTGGCGCCGACGATTGGCAGGCTATAGGCCGTCAGCGAGCGGGCAATGGAAAGGCGCGCGAGGCGAGGTTGCGAGGCCGGATCGCGCATCGCCGCGCGCGCGGTGACGACCGATCCGGTGAGACTGACGATTGTGCCAATAAGGGTCATCTTGGCCGAGCCAAACAGGAAGGCGCCCCCGCCCATGAGAGCGAAAGCCACTATGTTCTTGACGAGAACGAGCCGGGTAAAAAGACGGTCGTCGAAGCGGGCGCGAACCAGCGCCGTATGATAATCGAAAAGCCCATTGGCGGCGCCGGCGGCGAGCGCCAGGGCGATCAAACCGTAAGATAATGTAAACCTGATGCCGGTGAGGAGAAGAAGACTCGCGCCGGCCGCAAGCCCCGCGGCGATTATTGCAAATCCGAAATCGAGCGTCGCCCGCAGCGCCGGCTCCTCGTCACGTATCCGTTCGGAATAAAACCGCGCGGCCCCGAGCCTGATCCAATCGAAAAAGCCAGTCTGGACGAAGATCGCGGTCGCGTACGCGAGGGCAAACCGGCCATATTCCTCGGGGCCAAGAAATTTCGCGACGAGAAGCCCGATCGCGAAATTGAACAGGATATTGCACAAAGAGGCGAGGAAAACCGTCATCGAAGGTGCACACCAAGCCGTTGCGCGGCCGCACGGGCGCTGGCGCGGACCAGGGCATTATTAGGGCGCAAAAGCCATCCGGCGGCGGCGATAGGCATCGAAACAAGAATTGCCGCCATGAATTTCTCCTGAACCGAATCGGAAATTATCGTCGCAAACTATAAAGTCTCACACTAATTTTACGACACCCGCCGAGTGCCCGTGCTTCTGCGAGGCTTTGGCGCTTTTCCCTTATCCCATAACAAGCTAGAAGGGCGGATGACGCATGATGTCACGCTTCCCGCCGCCGCGCTTGCGGGTCTTCTATCGTTCTTGAGCCCCTGTGTGCTGCCGCTGGTTCCACCCTATCTTACGTTTATTGCCGGAACGACGATCGAGGAGGTCGCCACCCGCCGCGAAGCCCGCGCGCGGCGCGGCATTCTCTTCGCGGCGGTACTTTTCATCTTTGGATTTTCCACTGTTTTCGTTGGTCTCGGCGCGACAGCCTCGGCTTTCGGTCAGGTGCTGCACGAATATTTCCTAACGCTTTCAATTCTTGCCGGGGTCGCGATCATCGCGATGGGCTTGCATTTTTTGGGCGTTTTCCGGTTCGCCCTGCTCTATCGTGAGGCCCGGGTCGCCGTGCAAAAGCCGGCCGGAATTTGGGGTGCCTACATCATGGGGTTGGCGTTTGGCTTCGGCTGGACTCCTTGCATTGGCCCCATTCTCGCGGCGATTCTCGCGGTCGCCGCGTCGGAGGAGACAGTCGGCGAGGGCATCGCGCTGCTGGCCTGCTATTCGGCCGGGCTTGGCCTGCCGTTTTTGTTGGCGGCGCTGGCAATTGAACCCTTTGTCCGCGTTATCAAGCGTTGCCGTCCCTATTTTGGCGCGATCGAGCGCGTCATTGGCGTTCTGCTCGTGGCAACGGGAATAGCCTTTTTGACTGGATCTATTCAGGATTTTTCGGCCTGGCTGTTGCAGAGCTTTCCCGCCCTCGCCAATTTGGGATAGAAGCTTTCCCGGGCAGCCCTGTTCATCCACCTCAACATGGCCGCTGTTACAACGGGTGCCGCTCAAGCCACGCGAGGGCTGGCGCTGCGCTCTCGTTTGACGGAAAGACGGGGTAAAACAAGGTTTCGATACGGCCTTTCCGGATAACCATGGTCAAGCGCTTGATGAGCTGCATTCCGCCAGTCTCGAAGGTCGGAAGCGAGAGGGCGTTCGCAAAGGTCAGCGCGGAGTCGCTCAGGATTTCGAAGGGCAAATGCAAGCGTACGGCCATTTCGCGCTGATAACCAGTGGTTTGCGTGCTCAGGCCGAACAATTCCACCTCAAACGTGGCGAATTCCTGATAATGGTCGCGAAAGACGCAAGCTTGCGGTGTGCAACCGCGCGCTCCGGGGATCAAGTCCCATCCCTCCGGCAACGGCGCTCCTGGTACGCCCGTCATTGAATAACAATAGACGACCGTTCGTGCCGCGTCGCGCTTGCTAAGATCGATCAGGCGCCCGGCGGTTGATGGCAGCAAAAGCGATGGCATCTCGAGCCCCGGCCTTCGCGCACGGCCGCGATCTTGCGGCATGGTTGGGCTTGGTTTCCGCGTCAAGCGACGACCGCCCAAGCCGACGCTCCTCGGCATCAGCAAACGTGGCAACAAATATCTGCGCAAATTGCTGATCCACGGCGCACGGGCAGCATTGCCTCATATCGCCGAGCGCGACACGGCTCTTGGCCGATGGGCGAAGGGAGTGCTCGCGCGGGTCCATCAGAATGTCGCCGTCGTCGCCTTGGCCAACAAGCTCGCCCGGATCGTCTGGGCGGTGCTTGGCTCTGGCGGGGCGTAGGGCTTGGCCGATCGGAGACTCTCGCGCCGATCGGCCCGGTGATGTTTGCGGGTGGTGAATCGAAGATGGCCCGACAGCCGAACGGCATTCCGGAAACCCTGGTTTAAAAAACGGCGCTCGGCGCCGAGAGTTTTATGAGGACCGGACGTGCGTATCTCCATCTTGGCTCGGAGACTTACTCTGAAGCCGGATACGTTGAAGTGGACCGATTATTCTCGGCACTCTCGACAAAATCACTTGCAGACGGGGCGTTTTTAATAGCCTCCTGTGCCTCAAGGTCGCTTTTCGGGTGCCCGAGACGCCCCGACATGTTCCATGGTGAGGTAGCGGACAGCCGCCAGCCAGATCTCGTGGGTCGCGGTGGCGAGCGCCCGCACCAGCCGCGGACAGCTTTCGGCTCCGGGGAAGATTCGCACCATTGGGTGCGCCGCTTGATCTCCTGGTTCAAGCGTTCGAGCATGTTTGTGCTCTTCATATGCTTGATGTGCTTGTGCGCCAGCGGCAGCCGGTAGTAGGTCAGTGTCGCTTCGATATTGTGTAAAATAGTGGACTTGAGATTTCAGGCACTGCCGGATGAAATCACAGCTTGCCATTCATCTTTCGGCGGCGACCCCCGGGCTAGACCCGGAGGTGGCGGGTGGATCGATCTTGTTCAAGAACGCCCAGCACCGGCTGCGCCGCCGCCAGCCATAGGCCGTCGCCTGCGACGGGCGTCCTTCCGGACGCACTGGGTGCCCGAAAGCCCCTGGGCGGGCAAATTTTCAGGGATAAGGGTTTATGGCCGGCGCAAGCGTCAAAAAGCTGCTGCGTTCTACGCGTCGAACCGGGCTGACCGGAGACCGGGGTCACTTACGCGTCGTCACCATGCGCGACCTCATTGATATTGATCGTTCTCATGTTGGAAAAGTCGATCGCGACGGGTCTTTTGTCTCTGGCGGCCATTACCTGCAGTGTTTTTATCACATGCTCAAGCCGTCGATAGACTTCCTTGTACTCCTCCGTCGTAGTGGATAAAGCAAGGGGTTTCAGGCAATATTCTATGATTTCGCGGGGCCGGTCGAGTTTGTTCATCTTCATCGCTCCTTCGCATACCGCTCTTTCGTTCTAATATAATTGGGTAATGAAAATTAGCAAAAAAACCGCAACCACGTCCTCAACGTTGCGGCGCCGCATGGATATTGCACAGAAAAACACCGAATATTGCTAAAAACCAATAATGGAGCCCAAGGAGCGGATTGCCGCGACGTCCCGGTTATTGTTGAAATAGGAGGAGCGGCGTTGCTCGCCTTGAGCTTGTAGGCGCGGGCTGCCGAGCCCACCCGAGGAAAGCCGGGCGAATAGGCGCAGTGCGTTTCCGCCTTGCCTCCTTGATCGAGCCTCTTTGATCGCGGCCCTTGCCGGGATAAGGCCCCTACCGGGATGAGGGAAAACGACGCCCGAACGGCGTCCGCCACGAGCGCCGTGTCCGGTTGCTGGCGGGAGGCCCTTAAGTGCCTCGGTCAACCGATGCGGGTCGAACCGACGCAGTAGATAGCATCGATTCACCGTCAATGGGGCAGCGATGGTGACATCCCCCTAAAATCAGAGGGGCAGGGAAATCCGCGTGGAGTGCGTGGTGGAGCCAGGCGGAATCGAACCGCCGACCTCTTCAATGCCATTGAAGCGCTCTCCCAACTGAGCTATGACCCCGGCCTATCCGAAATTGGGCGCATTCCCGCAATGTCCGCTCGGGTTGGAGTTTTGCCATCGGCGGTCCGGCTAGGAGCGGAATGCACGGCGGCTGTATAGCGTCAACCGCCGCTCTTCACAAGCTAAACATCAGCGTTCTTCTTCATCCCCGATCTCGCCATCGATGAGATCGCCGACGTCGTCGGCATCCTCTTCCTCTTCCTCGAGGAACGTATCGTCGACGGCTTCGATCTCGGTATCATCATCCGTCACGGCTGCAACCTTGTCGTTCCCGGCATCGGCTTCCTCGAGCGGAACCAGCACGGTTCCCGCGCCGGCCGGCGTGTCTTCGTCATCGGCCACTGCCGCGTGATGGGCAACGCGCGACAGCGGCGCGGCATGAAAAATCGTCCCGCACTTCGGGCATGTGATGGGCGATTTGTTCAGATCGAAGAAACGCGCGCCGCAGTTCTGGCATTGATGCTTATTGCCGAGTTCGGGTTTGGCCACGGAACCTACCTCTCGAAGGGGCGGAAGCCTGCCGGTGCCGGGCAGCCGCCGCGAAACTTTGCGGTCCGGTTAGTGATGCAAGGCTCGCCTGTCAAATGCAAGTCGAACCACGGCGACGGTTTGATGACAGGCTGCCCGCCGCTATGTTACCAGCGATGCGAAAGCGGGTTGCCAATTCAAGGGGCGGATTTCACGCTTATCCCAGGGAGCCTTCGATGGAGACACTAGCGGCCGCGCTCGCCACGCGTGCCGGGGGGCCATTGCGCGGCCGGGTGAAGCCCCCGGGCGACAAGTCGATTTCGCACCGGGCCCTGATTCTCGGGCTCCTCTGCAACGGCGAATCCGAAATCGAGGGGCTGCTCGAAGGCGGCGACGTTCTCCACACCGCCGCCGCCTGCGCCTCGCTCGGCGCAAAGATCGAGCGGCGCGGCGAAGGGCGCTGGCTGGTTCGAGGCTGCGGGATTGGCTCGCTCCTCGCACCCCGCGCGCCCCTCGATTTCGGCAATTCGGGAACCGGGATGCGTTTGATGATGGGCGTTGCCGGCGGCCACGCGATAATCGCCACTTTCGACGGCGATGTCTCCTTGCGAAACCGGCCGATGCAGCGGATTCTCGATCCGCTTTGCTCGATGGGAGCCGAGTTCTTGTCGCAATCGCCGGGGGGACGCTGCCCGATCCTACTCAAAGGCACGAGCGAGCCCATTCCGATCGAATTTTCTCCGCCGGTCGCCTCGGCGCAGATCAAATCGGCGGTGCTCCTTGCCGGTCTCAATTCTCCCGGCCGCACGACGGTGATCGAGGCCGAGGCCACCCGCGACCACACCGAAAAAATGCTGAAATATTTTGGCGCCTCCATCGAGACCGAACCTTTCGCGAAAGGGGGCCAAAAAATAACGCTCGAAGGCCGCCCGGACTTGCGCCCGGCGCGGGTGAGCGTGCCCTCCGATCCCTCCTCCGTCGCTTTTCCTCTTGTCGCCGCGACGATCGTGCCGGGTTCCGACATCGTCATCGAGGGAATGATGATGAACCCCTTGCGCACCGGCCTTGTCACGACCTTGCGCGAAATGGGCGCCCACATCGACATCCTCGACCGCCGCGCCGAGGGCGGCGAGGAGGTCGTGGACTTGCGGGTGCGCGCGGCGGTGCTCAAGGGCGTAGTGGTGCCAGCCGCCCGCGCGTCTTCGATGATCGACGAATATCCCGTTCTCGCTGTTGCCGCCGCCTTTGCATTGGGCGAGACGTGGATGCGCGGCCTTGCTGAATTAAGGGTCAAGGAATCCGACCGGCTCCGCGCGGTGGCCGATGGCTTGCGCGAGGCGGGGATCGCAAGTCAAATCGTCGATGACGATCTGATCGTCGAGGGCCGCGCCGGCGATGTGGGGGGAGGCGGCATGGTGGCAACCCATCTCGACCATCGCATCGCGATGAGTTTCCTTTGTCTTGGCCTCGCCTCGCGAAGGCCGATGGCGATCGACGATTCGCGTATGATCGCGACGAGCTTTCCGGGGTTTCAGACGCTCATGGAAGAGTTGGGGGCACGCTTCCAATGATCATCGCCATCGACGGACCGGCCGCCTCCGGCAAGGGCACGCTTGCGCGCAATCTGGCGCGGCATTTTGGCCTGCCGCATCTTGACACCGGGCTGCTTTACCGGGCAACCGCGCGGGCTTTGATGGACGTGGGGCATGACCTTTCCTGCAAGGACGCCGCGATTGCCGCCGCGCGGGGCCTGGCGCTCACCGGTTTCGACGAAAATTTGTTGCGCGGCCGCGAGATGGCGGAAGCGGCGTCGATTGTCGCCGCTATTCCCGAGGTCCGCGTGGCCCTCGTCGAACTCCAGCGCGGCTTCGCGCGCGGCCCCGGCGGCGCCGTCCTCGACGGCCGCGACATCGGCACCGTGATTTGTCCCGAGGCGTGCCCAAAAATATTCGTCACGGCCAGCGTTGACGCGCGGGCGACGCGCCGGGCTCTGGAGCTCAAAAGCCAAGGCGAGACGGCCGATTACGCCGCCGTGCTCGCCGACATCGTCAGGCGCGACGAGCGCGACAAAAACCGCGCCGCGGCGCCCTTGGTGGCGGCCAAGGACGCCATCGTGCTCGATACGACGACGCTCGATGTCGAGGCGGCGTTCAAGGCCGCGCTCGCGATTGTGATGGGCTGCGCGGCTAGCGCGAGGAAACAGGGCTAGCTGCTCCCCTCAGCTTGAGGAGCGAGTGTAGCTCGCATCTCGAAGGATGCGGGGGGAGGCGGTGGAACCCTGCCCAATCGCACCAAAATGTTTCGAGACCTGTGCGCAAGTCCTTGCCGGTGCTTGCAATGGCTTTTTGTCCATGATTCCGTTTCGCCCATGCTGATAGGGAGGGTTTCATGGCACGGCGGCGGATCGGGCAGGAAGTGTTTCGG
>DATBYR010000332.1:0-4613 GCA_036513565.1 Methylocella sp.
CTGCCGGGGTCGCCAAGGACATCTAATCACGCCGAGCCTCGCGATGGCCGGCTGGAGACAGGTTCTGATGGGGGCGATCACCAGCCCGGTGGCGGACCGGCTCTTGTTTCGATTGGGCGCTGTCAGGCGCGCGCTCCCGGCCATCTCTTATGGCGCGCGGATTGCTGCATCGGCGTCGATGGCGCTCTACGTCGCTTTCTTCTTGCAGTTGGATGAGCCCAGCTGGGCGGGATTAACCGCGGTGATCGTTGCTCAGCCTGTCCTTGGCGCCGCTCTCCGCAAGGGGATGTTTCGGCTCATCGGCACACTTGCCGGTGCGGCCGCCGCCGTCGCACTCGTCGTTCTGTTCCCGCAATCACGCGTTGGTTTTTTTCTGGGCTTGGCGCTCTGGGGCGGCCTATGTGGCTACGCCGCAACCGCTTTGCGCAATTTTGCCGCCTACGGCGGGGTCATCGCCGGATTTACGGCCGCGGTCGTTGCCTTGGATGCGATTCATGCACCGGATCAGGTGTTGAGTATTGGGATCAGCCGCGCCAGCTCGATCACCATCGGGATTATCGCCACGACGCTCATATTTTCGCTGACGGATTTCGGCGGCGCACGCGCAGACCTGGCGCGCAGGGTGCTTCACGTCAGCCAGGAGATCATGTCGGCGCTCATCCAAACGCTGCGCTATCGATCAGGCCCCGTCGAGTCGCGCCGCGCCGCCCGCCGCGCGTTCCTTGCCGAGGTTGCCGGACTCGACGTGATCATCGACGAGGCGATCGGAGAATCACTCGCGGTGCGCGCGCGCGCCGCCGCGTTACAGGCAGCCCTCTCCGGGTTGTTCTCTGCCATGTCTTGCTGGCGCGCGATTGAATCGCATTTAGACCAGCGGCCAAGGCTCATCACCGAGGCGGGCGCCGAGGCGGCGCTGTCGGCACTGGCTGGTGTTGCCTTTCCCGGCGCGCTGCTTGTCGAAGCCGCAAGGGATCCCGCATTGCTGCGCGACAAATTGCAACGCGGCAGCCGCTTGCTTTTGGATCTTCTGGCTGCCGATACATCGGCGCGTTTGTTGTTGGATCAGACCGGCAAGGCTCTGCTCGGACTTGCCCAGTCGATGAATGGCATCGCGTTGCTGCGCGCGCCGTCGAGTGCGAACGCCGTCGTGGCGCGGCCGCTCGGACGCACTTTCGATCCGCTCGTGGCGACACTCAACGGCACACGGGTGGCAGTGGCCATTGCCACATCGGCGCTATTCTGGATTTTTTCAGATTGGCCCGACGGGCCAATTTTCATTATCTTCGCCATGGTCGTGTCGCTGTTCTACACGATGCAGAACGAACAGGCTTTTGACTTAGGGTTGTCGCTGGCACTTGGCTGTGCCATTGCGGCAGCCGGCGCGGGAATGGTCAAATTTCTTTTGCTTCCCTCGCAAGAGAGCTATGCGGCATTCAGTCTTCTGCTTGGGGCTTTTTTGGTCCCCGGCGGAGCGCTGGCGACCCTGCCAGGCAGCATCGGCGCCATCGGCTTCATGTACGCGGTAAACATCATCGCGATGCTGAGCCCAACGAACCTCATGGTTTACGATTTATCGGCCTTCCTCAACAATGCCCTGGCGATTGTCGCGGGCTCGCTCGCTGGCGTGGCCGGGTACCGGTTGATTCCGCCACTTTCCCCTGCGCTTCGCGCGCGCCGGCAGGTGGCCGCGGCGCTGCGGGACCTCGGCCGGCTTGCGGCCGGCCAATGGCGCCCTACGGCGGAATTGTGGGAAGGTCGCCTCTACGACCGGATGATTGCCATGCCGAAAGTAGCAACCCCTCTGCAGCGGGGCCAGTTGGTGACCGCCCTCGGCGTGGGCCTCGCGATTCTGCAGCTGCGGGAACTGGCCGGCGCAGGCGGAGAGCGGGACGGCGTGCATCGCGTCCTCTCGGCGCTCGCCGCGGGCGACTCGGAGCAAGCGCGCGCGGGCGCGGCAGAGCTTGTCGAACGCCTCGCGCCGCAGGCGGGCGCGAATTGCCCAGTTAACATGCAGCGGCTTTGCGCCTACCTGGAAGGAATCGAGGAAGCACTGGAGTCCCACCCTGCATTCTTCGATGGGCGAGGTTAGAAATGCCGTTTCGCGAGGTCGACGTGTTCGGCATTTACGTGGCGCCAATCGCTGTCCTCATGTTGCTCGCATGGCTATTGCTTTTGGTGATCCGCCGGGTCGCCGATCGGTGCGGTTTGACATTTGAAGTATGGCATCCGGCGCTATTCAACGCCGCGCTTTACCTCATTTTGCTTTCTGTCCTCGTGCTAGCGCTTGCGGGACCTAACCCATCATGACCTTCTTCCGCTCCGCACTCCGGCCTGCTCTGACCCTAATTGTGGCCGCGGGTGCACTGGTGATGGGATGGTGGATGTGGTGCACCTACATGCTTTCCCCCTGGACGCGCGATGGGACGGTGCGCGTCTACGTCGTCACGATAGCGCCCGAGGTCGCTGGGCGTGTCGTCCAGCTCAATGCCGCCGACAATCAATATGTCCATAACGGCGATCTCTTGTTCGTTATCGATCCATCCGATTATCAAATCGCGGTCGACGAAGCACAGGCAGTAGTGGATGAGGCCAAGGATCGCATGAACTTGGCGCGCACGGAAGCTGAGCGGCGGGCGAAGCTAAGCGAGCTCGCGGTCTCGATCGAACAGCAGCAGATTTACGCCGTCGGCGCGGCGACCGCGGCGGCAAGCTACCGGCAGGCGCTCAATCGACTCGCCAAGGCACAGCTCAACTTGAGCTGGACGGAGGTGCGTTCTCCCGTCGATGGATGGGTGACCAATCTGTCGTTGCGCCAGGGAGATTACGCCGTCGTCGGCCGGCGCGCGCTTTCGCTGGTCGACGCCCATTCATTCTGGGTCGAAGGATATTTCGAGGAAACGACGATCGCGCCGATCGCGGATGGCGACCCGGCGAGTGTTTGGCTAATGGGCTTTCCGCAGGAGATCAAGGGGCACGTTGACAGTCTTACTCGCGCGATCAACGTGCCGAACGCGCGGTCCAACGCCTCTGGCATCGCCGACGTGAACCCGGTCTTTACGTGGGTGCGGCTCGCCCAGCGCGTTCCCGTGCGGATCCATCTTGACGTAATCCCCGAGAGTGTAAGGCTGGTGCAAGGAATGACCGCTACGGTGCAGGTCCATCCGCGCAGTTTGTCAAGGGAGCGCAAGTGACGATCTCCAGCCCAACGCGGGTGAGGCGGATGCGGGCAGCATACCCATACGGTTTTTCGAACGGTTTCACTGTAGGGGCTCGAATCGGCCGGTGACGATAACGAACTAATTGTCTGGCCGGCCAATCATGGTGCTTCGCATCAAGCAGCCGTGGGCGATGCCGCGCGCCATTTTTCCATGGACTGTTGCAAAAATATCCAACCCTCTGATGGTAAACGGGAATTAACCAATGTGGTTCTCTTTGCGGCACCTCCTAGCGGGAGCGGGGCCGCAATTTGGTCGCATTTGCCGGGCGACGCTACACCAGGCGTTGCCATGGCTTTAAGCCTTCGGAAACCGGAGGCTGCGAAATTGTTGGCTTGCCTGTTGTTGAGAGTCGGCACAGGCCCGCGCCGCGGTCCGCGCCGCAAGCCAAGGGACGCGCATGCGGGCGAAGCAAATTCTCTCAGGTTCAGCGCGTTCCTTCGCCGTTTTTTCGCGGTTTCCCCGCAAGGCCGACGGTCCAGTCCGTTGCATCGTTGCCGGGCTTGCCGGCAGCGCGGCCGTTAGCCTCGGCGGATGCGCGCAGCAGCCGCCCCAACGTCTCGCCTACGCGAATTCGACGGAGTATTTTCCATCCTCGATCTATGGCCCCGCGAGTCCGCGCGTCGTCGCCGATGGTGAACCGGTGCCGCGCGGCGGCGGAATGTATATGCTCGGCAAGCCCTATACGGTTGCCGGGCTAACCTATTACCCGAGCGAAAAACATTATGCAGCGACTGGTTTTGCGTCCTGGTATGGCGATGCCTTTCACGGCCGCCGCACGGCCAATGGCGAGGTTTACGATCGCGATTCGATTTCCGCCGCGCATCCGACGCTGCCTTTGCCAAGCTACGCACGCGTCACCAATCTGCGTAACCATTACTCGATGATCGTACGGGTCAATGACCGCGGGCCGTTCGCCGCGCATCGCATCATGGATGTTTCCCGCAAGACCGCCGAGGCTCTGGATTTCCGCCAGCGGGGAACGACGCCGGTCAAGATCGAATATATCGGCGCCGCGAGTCTCGCCGGTTCGAACGACCAAAAGTTGCTCGCGACCTTGCGTTCGGATGGACCGGCATCGCTCGGCGGCTGGGAGGGCCGCGACCGTGGCCTAGTCGCCGCGAACGCGCCATCCCTAGTCGCCGCCGCCGAGGCGGGAGCCCTTGGTTTGCCCGCGGGCGGCGACGCAAGCGCGCCGGATTCAGCCCCCGCCGGCCAATTTGCGGGCCGCGCCGCTCCATTGCCGCCGGCGCGGCCATTCGACCTTGGGACGATCCCGCGCGCCGGCGTGCCGATAGCCTTGCGCTGAGCGGGTTCTTTAAGAATCCACCAGCCTCTTTGATCCGCCGGTGGCGGACCAATTTGCTTCCGGGTTTGCCCAAGGTCTTGGCATTTGCA
>DATBYR010000333.1:0-4657 GCA_036513565.1 Methylocella sp.
CGCGCGGGCAGCCGATGTCTTGAATAGTATGGTTGAGGCGGGCTATGTCACCGAGGGGCAGATTTACGCGGCGCTGCGTAATCCGGCGACGCCAGTCGATCGCAGCCGGGACCTCACCCCAGATTGGTATCTCGATTATGCCTATGACGAGGTGAAAAAACTCGCCGAGGAAAAGAAACTCGGTGACGAACGCGTGCTCACCGTGCGCACCGCCCTTGACAGCAATCTGCAGAAGCACACCGACGCGACCATCGAGGACCAATTGCGCCAGCACGGGCCAGCCTATCACGCCAAACAAAGCGCGATGGTGATTCTCGATCCGCTTGGCGCTATGCAGGCAATGGTCGGCGGGCGTGACTATGGCGCGAGCCAGTTCAACCGCGCCACGGACGCCTTGCGGCAGCCTGGGTCCTCGTTCAAGCCGTTCGTCTATGTGACGGCGCTGATGACCGGTAAATTCAAGCCCTCGACGATCGTTGTCGACGGGCCGGTTTGCATCGGCGACTGGTGCCCGCGCAATTACAAAGGGTCTTATGCGGGCCGTCTGCCCCTCGTCGAGGCCTTGGCGCGATCGCTGAACACGGTCGCGGTCCGCTTATCGATTGCGATCGGCGAGGCCGATCCGGTCCCCGGGCACAATAATGTCTTCGAGAGCGCAAAACGCGGCCGCGCCAAGATCATTGAAACGGCGCGCATGATGGGGCTGACGACGCCGCTGGCCGATACGGTCTCTCTGCCGATCGGCGCCGCCGAAGTCACGGTCATCGATATGGCCTCGGCCTTTGGCACTTTCGCGAATGGCGGCTTGCGCGCGCCTCCTTATACGGCGGTGGAGATTGCCAACAACCGCGGCGAAGTGATCTACCGGCACGGCCGCGATACCGCCCCGCCGCGCCAAATTATCGATCGAAGCACGATCGAGACGATGGTTTCAATGATGATGCAGGTCGTCCTGGCCGGCACCGGACGGCGGGCGCAGCTCGACAATATCGAAGTCGCCGGGAAGACCGGGACAACGAACGGCTACAAGGACGCCTGGTTCATTGGCTACACCGGCAATTATGTCGGCGCAGTCTGGTTCGGCAACGACGATGATACGCCGATGGAAAATATGACCGGCGGCACACTGCCCGCGCAAACTTGGCACGAGGTCATGGAATATGCGCATCAGGGCATTGAATTGAAGCCTTTGCCCGGCAGGCCGGCCCCGGCGGGGGCACCGCCACCGGCCGCCGGGACCGCTGCCACCGAAGCGCCGCGGCGGCCAGCCAGTTTGTCGGCGGCCACGGCTTCGGCGCTCGCCGTCATCGAAGCCGCAATGACGAACATGCAAAAGCGGCGCCTGGACGCGGGCATCGCGGCGAGCGGTGCTGCCGGCGGTGGCACCGGACGGGACATCCCAGCCGCGACGGGCAACGCTACGGCCGGGAGCGGCGGATGACCCCCGGCACGGCCATCGCGATGAAAAGAAGCTACCGGGCGCACGCCACAATTCTCGGCAAATTCCTATCGGCCGGCTGCCTTGGCGTTCTTCTCGGACTATTCGTGACCGTCGTTGTAGTCGAGCGCGGAAACGGCTTTGGGGCCGTCGCGGCGGGCCCATGGACCGGCTGGCCGCGCGCCGGGGCTTCGGATACCGATCCCTACACCCGCGCCATTCTTGCCTATTCTGGCGAAATATCCTTGAGCGAATCGGAAGGAATGAGCTTCGTTGCCCATGGCGACAGCAATGGCGCCGAATTCGACCCGGCCTGCGATTATTCGTTGAAGGGCGAAATACCTTCTGCCCGCTTTTGGACATTGACGCTGCTCTCGCCAGGAGGCGCCCCGGTCGCGAACCCGGCGGGCCGGTCCAACTTTACCTCAAGCGAGATACTCCGCGCGAGCGACGGACACTTCGAAATCACCCTCTCTCGCCATGCCCGGCCGGGTAATTGGCTGCCGATAGGCGATACCTCGAAATTCATTCTCGTTCTGCGTCTCTATGATAGCGAACTCGGTGCCCCCGCCGCGGCTCTCGACGCCGCGAGGATGCCGGGCCTCGTCAAGAGCCGTTGCCAATGAACCAGATCGATCGCCTTCTCGCGGCGCTTCTCTGGCTCCTTGGCGTTCTGGCCATTGCCGGAATTACGCATATCGTCGCCGTTTTCGCGCTGCCGGAATTCGCGGCGAAAGATCCATATGTGCGGATTTCGGAGCTGGCAAAACCTGGACAGCTGACCATCTTGCCGCCCTCGCGCCCGGATATGCAAGTCATGCCTTTCGCGGACCCCGCGATGGTCCAATCCGTTTGTCCCTTCGACCTCTCGCAAGGCGGTTTGCGTTTGCACGCGGATGTCGAAGGCGGCAGGCTTCTCACATTTTCGTTTCGCACTTCCGCCGGACAGGTCTTTTATTCGATGACGGACCTTGCGGCGCAACAAGGCAAGATCGACGTCGTCGTGCTGACCGCCGCACAGTTGGAAATCGTCGAGGCCGAGGACGACGAAGACGATCCATCGCAGGACTTGCGGCTCGTTGCGCCGGAACCGCAAGGACTTGTGATCGTCGGCGCCCTAGCCGTCAATCAGAGCGAAAGAGCGGAGGCGGAAGAACGCGTCAGGTCGGTCGCTTGCACGGTTGAGCAAATCGCATAGCATTGAAAGCCAATCGTCGAACCTGCTCCGCGAACGCGAGCCGGCGGTTTGCTTGACCGCACCGCAGGCGACTCGCGCGAACTGCCTTATTTTTGCGGACCGCCACCCCGCTTGCCGCCGCTTTTTCCCGATCGCCTTCCCGAAACGCGGCGCGCGCGTTTTGTTTCGCTGCCCTTGCCTTTGTGGCGTTCCTGCCAAACACCGGTGAAAACGACGACCGTGCCGTGGTCAATCGGTGCCGCCCCCACGCGCCCGCCGCCTCTCGCTGGTTTGAAAACAATAAGATCACCCACTGGCTTTTTCCCCGGATAATAATTGTGCGCGTCCCCGCGGAGAACAGGATTCTTCTCCCGCAGCGAAACCTACCGTGCGGTCCTTGATAAGGTCTCGCAGAATGACGAAAAATGAAAGACACTGTTTCAATAGGTTGCAAACCACTTTCATCAGGAGCCTTACCCGAAGCTGGTCATGGTCTGCAAACCATATGGTTCTTACAAAGACAGGCATGATCTTGTCCCATTGCTGGCACCGACGAGATCCTAATAGCCCCTGCTAAAATCTTACCCAAATCCTGTGCGAGATATCCGCGCAAAAAAGCCGCGCCGTTCCACGATTCTAGAGAAATTGGGCAAGACCGGGGATCGCCGCGGCAACCTGGCCAACAAGCTCGTCTCCGGCCTTCTCGCGGACATAGGCGAGGACTTGCCGCCCGATTGTCTGCATCTCGCCCATGCCGAGGCCAAGATGAGTGAGCCGGCCCGCCAAGCCCATGACGCCGCCCGTCGCGCCGATCACTCCATTGAGGGCGCTTCCGCCGCTTTCCCCGGATGCTGCGTCGGCAGCCTCGGCCGCGCCTGGCACGGCCGCGAACAAGGCATCGACCTCGGCTTGGGGACCCTCCTTGCGAAGGAACGCGAGAATCGTCTCGATCGATTTTTTCGCGATCACCGGTTCAACACCAGCGGCGGCGGCAATGCGGGCGATCAAATCTTCCATCTGAAACCTCGTCGGTGCACTTGGATCGCCCGCACTTGCCATCCTGACGGAGATAAAATCAAGGCGTTTGTCGTCCTCCCGGGATTTGCTGTGCAACGATCTTACATTGTTTCGTCATGGCCATGTAAGGCGCGCCGCGAATCCGCGCCTCGCGCCGCCGTTCGAGGAACCTCCGGCCGACGATCCCCCGCATGAACCTGGCCGCATTCTGGCCGGCAAAAGCGGCAGTTACCTATATCTGACTCTTGCGCATGGCAACCGGCACGGACTTATCGCAGCCCCCAGAAAGCCCTCAAACCGTCGCCTGCAACTCGGCGAGAATCGCATCGCCCATTTGGGATGTCGAAAGAATCTTCGTCGCGCCGCCCGCGATATCGGCGGTGCGCAGCCCCTTTTCGAGCACATCCGAAATCGCCTTATCGAGGCGATCCGCAAGCTCGCCAAGATTGAACGAGTAACGCAAGGCCATCCCGAAAGACCCAATCATGGCGATCGGATTGGCAATGCCCTTGCCCGCGATGTCGGGGGCGGAGCCATGCACCGGCTCATAAAGGGCTTTGCGGATTTCACCCGTTGCACCTTTTTCGCCGAGCGATGCCGAGGGCAGCATCCCAAGTGACCCGGTCAGCATGGCGGCAACATCGGACAGCATATCGCCGAATAGATTATCGGTGACGACGACATCGAATTGCTTTGGGCGCCGAACCAGCTGCATGCCGAGCGCGTCGGCAAGTTGGTGCTCAAGTTCGACGCCGGGATATTCGCGCGCGTGCAACGCGGTGATCACTTCGTTCCAAAGCACGCCCGATTTCATCACATTGCGCTTGTCGGCGGATGTCACCTTGTTGCGGCGCTGTCGCGCGAGCTCGAACGCGATGCGCCCTATCCGCTCGATCTCATAGGTGTCGTAGACCTGCGTGTCGATGCCGCGTTTCTGGCCGTTGCCAAGGTCGATGATCTGTTTTGGTTCGCCAAAATAGACGCCGCCAGTCAGTTCGCGAACGATCATGAGATCGAGTCCATCG
>DATBYR010000334.1:0-2901 GCA_036513565.1 Methylocella sp.
GCGAGCCCCAGATAATCGTAATTGGCGAAACTGACGAAGCGCCGGCCGTTTATCCCGGCTTCCCGCCGCAAAGTGTCGATCGGCGCGAAAAACGGGTCACCGCCGTCGAGGTAAGCCTTTCCGGCGAGCCGGAAGCGCTTCGTGGCAAATTCGGCGAGGCTGTTGAACTTTTGCACTTTGCGTTCGGCGGTCCAGCCTGGTTCACGAAACGATTGGAAAGTCCGGCGTCTTGGCGGCGGCATCTCGCGTGCCGCTTCTTGGCGGTCCTGGCTCGCACCGATCCGATATGAGCGAATCGTGGCATAGCATAAGCGCTGGAGGCAGCAAAAGGGGATCATCGCGCAAGGCCGAAAGACCATTGCCTCCGCCCTTGTGGAATTAAAAAAAGCTATTTCTTATCATAAACTTACAATCTATTGTCAATTCCGGTTACAAAACGTAACAAAGCCAAGTTGGCAGCCTAGCAAGCTCTGTGCAAGCGGATGCGCGCTGCCTATTGCGCATCGCGAATCAAGGACTTTACAGCGGACGGGAGCCTTTACCGGCGGGACTGGCCGATGGCGGCGGACCATTGGCCCGTCCGGGAGGCTGAAAAGTGCGTCAGGGATGCGCGGCGACGGGATCGAGGGCCGGCGTTCCGGCTTGCGCGGGCAGGTCGGCCGCCCGTGCCATGGACGCGAGCATGCCGGCGATCGCCGATGCGGCCTCGCCGGCTATCGCCTTGCGACTTTCTCCCCGCGCGTAGGCGAGCGGCTTGCCAAACACGAGATCGCACCGGATCGGCTCGCCCTTGAGGAGCGACCAGAGGTGCGGAAGCAAGGTCGCATCGCCGAGCCATGCCGCCGCGGGCGACGAATAGCGGATTGCAACAGGTTGCACGTAAACCATCTCGATACCGCTAGCCATGGCGAGAAGATCGCGCGCGGCGGCGAAATGCGAGCTGTGAAATTTGCGCAGCGCCGAGCCGTCGCCGGTCGTGCCCTCCGTGAACAGCAGCACAGGACGGCCCGCGAGCATGCGCTGCGCCATCGCCGCGTTGGCGGCGGGGATCGTCCGCCGCCGTTGGCGATCTATAAAGACGGTTTCTTGCAGCCGCGCGAGTGTGGAAGCGACTGGCCAGGCGTCGACCTCTTGCTTGGCGAGGAAGCAGACCGGCTCGACGCTGCAAAGCGCCAGTATGTCGAGCCACGAAACATGATTTGCGGCAATAAGACGAGGCTCTTGCGGCGGCGGGACGTGCTTCACGAAAATACGCAGGCGCAGCAGCACGGCGAACGTCCGGCCGAAGGCGAGGGGAAGCCACAGCCGCAGCGGCCAACGCCGACGTAACGCGAGCCACTGCAAGGGAACGAGGGACAAAAACAAGAGCATGGCAAGAACGATCGCCGTAGCCCGGAAATAAGCCATGTCTCACCGCAGGTTAGCATTGCGATTCGCAGCTTTTTAATACGCCAAACCTGCAGTTTGATGACAGCGCCGCTTGCCCTCCCCTGTGGATCTTACCTTTTTCGTCATCAAACCTTCGCGTCCGGCTTCTAGATTCGATGCATAGAGGTAAGATGAGATTCGCTGGCTGATGCGGAACATTGCTACGCCGTCCGGTTTCGGCGGTGCCGTCCGGCACACCGCCGCGCTCATAAGACCGAACCGGATCGTGCGCGATCTTTCTGGCCTGCCCGCGGTGCTTGGGTGTTTCGGCCCGTTTGAAGTCCGGCTGGCGACGACGAGCCGGGAGATCCGCAAGGCGCAGCGGCTGCGGTTCAAGGTGTTTTTCGAAGAAGGCCAGGCGATGCCTCAGCAAGGCGCCGCGCTGACAAGGCGGGACATCTGTCCTTTCGACAAAATCTGCGATCATCTTCTCGTCATTGACAAAGATCGGCGCAATCGTTTCGGCCGCAAGAAGCCCAAAATTGTCGGGGTCTATCGTCTTCTTCGCGGGGATACCGCCGCGCGCCACCACGGCTTTTACAGCGAAACGGAATTCGATATCGCTCCATTGCTGGCCCGCCATCCCGGCAAGCGCTTTTTGGAACTCGGCCGCTCCTGTGTCCATGCGCAATACCGATCGAAGCGCGTCATCGAGCTCTTGTGGCGCGGCCTTTGGGTCTATGCGAAACATCATCGCATCGACGTGCTGATCGGCTGCGCGAGCCTGCCTAGCGTCGATCCGCTTGTGCTTGGCCTGCCTTTGAGTTTTCTGCATCGCCATGCGCTGGCGGACGAGGAATGGCGCGTCCGCCCGCTTACCGGGCGCGGCGTGGATATGGCGGTCTTGGACACCAAGGCGATCGATGCGCGCAAGGGAATCGCGGCGCTGCCTCCTTTGCTCAAGGCTTACCTGCGCGCCGGGGCGAAATTTGGCGACGGCGCGGTCATCGACGCGCAGTTCGGCACGACCGACGTCTTCACGATCTTGCCGCTCAGCGACTTGGAGGAGCGCTATCAAAACTATTATGGCGGCCCGATGGAAATGCCGGAAAGCTACGTGGCCTGAATTACCACCGCGACCGCGCGCCGCGAGCCCTTCCTCATGGGAGTGCTTCAGGCCGGATGATGCCGCCGGTTGTCGCCGTCACGAAACATATCGACCCAGTCTCGCTGTCGTTCGGTGTCCGGGACCTTGACGCCCCGCGCCTTGCCGATGAGATCGAATGCCATTCCCGGCGCAAAGCCCAAGAGCACGAGGACACAGGCCGCGACGAGCGTTGAGCGTCCGATCCCGGCCCGGCAATGCACTGCAACGGCTTTCCCCTCGTTCAGACGCGCGACTATCGCCTCGGCGAGGGCCATCGCCTCGCGCGTTGACGCCGGCACGCCACCGTCCGGGACGGGGAAGGAAATGAATTCCATATCGAGTTCGCGGCAAAGGCCGGCTTCCCGGGCAAGGCCGAGTTCCTCGAC
>DATBYR010000335.1:0-10566 GCA_036513565.1 Methylocella sp.
CCGGCCGTGCGCTACGACAGAGTTTCCAAGATCTCAAGCAGCATCAGATCGACACGCTCGCCGCGATGCAAGGCGCGGTAAAAATGCTGGTCGAGGATCTCGATCCGGATGCGATCGAGCGCATGGCTGGAAACGATCGCGGCCTCTTCGCCATGGCCAGTTCACGCAAGGCGAAACTTTGGGACAGCTATCTCGCTCGCTGGAAAGCCAAGGCGCACCGGCACGACGACGGTTTGTCCGGCGCCTTCATGCTTTATTTTTCTCATTGCTACGACCAGGCCGCTGAAGGGGATCGCGACAAGCCAGACCGCTTGCGTCGCGATCCGGCGCAAGGGAAATGAGGTTTCTTGATGTCATGGTACAGCAAGGTCGTTTGGTCAGAAGGGCTATTCCTCCGCCCGCACCATTTACAGCAAAACGACCGCTACCTCGAGCATCTCGTCGAAACCAGGACGCGCCACACCACGGCGTATCCTTGGGGCTTTTCGCATATAGAAATCGACCTCGATTTGGCCCAACAGAGCAAATTCTCGGTGCGGCGCGCCGCGGGAATCATGCCTGACGGAACGCCTTTCGACATTCCAAACGACAGTCCGATTCCAGCTCCGATCGAGGTCCCGGCAAGTGCCGCGCAACAGACACTATGGCTTTCCATGCCGATTGCCGTCGTGAACAGCCGCGAGGCCGATGCGCCCGAATCGGATACCGCGAGCCGCTTTGCGATAGGCGCGGAGACTTTCATCGATTCCACATCCCCACTGCGGATCGAAGAGGAAATCGACCTTGCCTATCCCCGCCTCGATTTCGATCTTCGCAAGACCGCAAAGCCCGGTTTCCAAGGCTTGCCGATTTCGCGTATCGTGGAAATCCGCGATAAAACGATTGTGTTCGACGAGAAATTCGCGCCTCCCGTCCTCGTCTGTCACGCGCACCCAACGGTCGGCGGGTGGATCGACCGGGTTATTGGCTGGATCGAAAACAAGCTAGACGAACTTGCCCGGTACGCTGCGGATCCGACCGCGGGCGGAGGACTCCAAAGCGTCGACTATCTGGTTTTGCAACTCTTGAATCGCCACATTCCGGTTCTGCAGCACATGCGGGCGTCCCGCTACGTCCATCCCGAGCGGCTATTCGTGGACCTCATCCGGCTGGCTGGCGAGCTCGCCACTTTTGCGACGCACGAACGGCGGGCAAGACTCTATCCGATCTACGATCACAACAACATCGAGGGCTCCTTTGGTCCGGTCCTGCGCGACCTCCAGGACTTCCTCAGCGCACGTCTTGGCCGGCGCGCCATTCGTCTCGATATTATTCAGCGAGCGCAAAATGCGTACATCTCGCCGATCAGGGACCGCAGTCTATTTCGCGTCGCAAGCTTCGTGCTTGAGGTTTCGGCGCGCCGCTCACTCACCGAAATCCAGAACAGCTTCCCGAACCTGTTCAAGGTTGGTCCTAATTCGAAGATGAACGAGATCGTCCACGCGCATTTGCCGGGCATCCCGCTCGTCCATCTGCCAACGCCGCCGCCGCAAATCCGGACGATTGTCGATCACGTCTATTTCTATCTTGATCGCAATTCGGCACTTTGGCCCGAATTCAGCACGGCGAGTTCTATCGGAATGCACTTTTCCGGCGACTGGCCCGACCTCGAGCTCGAACTGTGGGCCGTTTTGGAAGATAAGCGATGAGTGACAAGGAGAATCCCCTTGACCGGCTCGGCCGCCGAGACAAGACGGTCTTCCAGCCAAATCCCGGTGGCAGGCGGCCGCAACCATTACCCCCGGCTTCGGCAGTCCCGGCGCCGCCCAACTATTCGCCGGGCGTACTCCCCCCGGCAACGGCCGGATCGCCGGGCGATGAATGGATCAAGAGCCATGAAGCCGTTGGACAAGCCGAGGCGCCAAAGCCTGATCAGCCAGCGCTTCGCATCGAGGAACTCGCCGTCCCGCATGAAAATCCCATCATGCAGGCCGCGGGTCCCCTTCTTCTGTTGCTCGGCCGCCTGAGGGTGACGCTATTGCAGGCTTCCTTCGCTAGCCTGATGGAACAGGTGGCTGCGGCGGTGATATTTTTCGAGAAGGACATCCGCTCCGCGGGCATTCCGGCCGAACAAGCGAACACGGCCAAATACATACTCTGCGCGACCGCCGACGACATCGTCCAGAACATTCCAACCGAGGATCGCCATATCTGGACGCAATATAGCATGCTGAGCCGATTCTTCCGGGAACGGATCGGCGGCGTTCGCTTCTTCGAAGAGCTCGACCGGGCCAAGATGGACCCGCTGCAGAATTATCAAGTCCTCGAATTGATGTATAGCTGTCTTGCGCTGGGCTTCCAGGGGGTTCATCGAAGCGCGTCCGGCGGCACCGCGACACTGCAACAGATCCAACGGAACCTGTACGAGATTCTGCGCAAAATCCGCCCGCGCACCGATCGCGATCTTTCGCCCCATTGGCGCGGACAATCCCTGGCGCGCGGCGTCACGCGGGTTCGGGTGCCCCTCTGGACGGTATTTGGCGCCGCAGGTCTGGTGCTTTTTGCTTTCTTCCTCACCCTGCGCGCGCTCCTTTCCGGAGGCGCCGAGGTCGCCGCGGCGGAACTCAACGGACTGCATTCGCGCGGCGAACTCCAGCTCGCCCGCCACGTCTTCGCGCCCCCTCCAACGCCGCCCGCTCCGCCGCCCGGCAAGCTCACCCAATTGCAGCGGATCCGGCTGGCGCTTGCGCCGGAAATAGCGGCCGGCAAGGTCGATGCCGCCCAGACCACCACAAAGATAAGGATCATCGTCGGCGATCTCGTTCCATTTGCCTCGGGCCAAGCGACCCTAAAGAGCCAGTTCCTGCCGATCGCGAAGCGGATTGCGGAGGTGCTGGAAAAGGAGCCCGGCGCGATCAGCGTCATCGGGCACACCGACAACGTCAAGTTGCAGCGCATCTCGCCGTTTGCTTCGAACTGGCAATTGTCGGTGGAACGCGCGAAGGCGGTCGCAAACGTCTTGCGGCCTGGCCTTTCCGATCCCGGCCGTCTCGAGATCGACGGCAAGGCAGACTACGAACCGGTTGCTTCAAATGATACCGCGCAGGGGCGGGCCCAGAATCGTCGCGTGGAAGTCATGCTCGCGCGCAGCGATTGACGCGCATCTCTCTCGTCGCGGGCATTCCGGTTGGGGACAGGAACATCGATATTGGGCAAGGACATTACTAGGATTGTTGCTTCCGGCTTCGGCCTCGTCTCGCTAGCCGCGCTCGTCTACATGGCAGGCCCCTTCGTCGCTTTCGGGGATTGGCGGCCGCTCGAGAACACAATTATCCGCGAGGTTATCATCGTCATTTTGGTGGCCGCCGCGGCCGGCCTTGCGGGCTTCACATTCTGGCGCCGCAAGGCGAAAAGTGCGGAAATCGCCAAGGGCATCGCCGAAACGCCCAAGGCCGACAGTGACGCGGACGCGCTAGCCGAGAGGATGAAGGACGCGCTCGCGACCTTGAAGATCGCGGGAAAGGGAAAGGGCAATTTTCTCTATGATCTGCCGTGGTACCTCTTGATCGGCCCTCCGGGCGCCGGCAAGACGACGGCGCTGGTCAATGCGGGCTTGAAATTTCCCCTCGCGCGAGGAACCAAGCCAGCCGCTGTCGCTGGCGTCGGCGGCACACGTTATTGCGATTGGTGGTTCGCCGAGGATGCCGTTCTCATCGATACCGCCGGGCGTTACACGACCCAAGACTCCGGCGCCGCGGCGGACCACAAGAGCTGGTTCGCATTTCTCGATCTTCTCAAAAAAAACCGGCCGCGCCAGCCAATCAATGGTGCGATCGTCGCGATCGGCCTCGACTCGATTATGACGGGGAATGTTGCGGCGATCGAAGCGGATTCCAACGCCATCCGAGCGAGACTCCTTGAACTGCATCGACGTTTGAAAGTCGACTTTCCGGTCTATGTCTTGTTCACCAAGGCTGATCTCATCGCGGGCTTCCGCGAGTTTTTCGGCAATTTGGGCGAAACAGGACGCAAGCAGGTCTGGGGTGCCACTTTCCAGACCGCCGACAAGAAATCCAATATGGTCGGCGAGGTTCCAAACGAATTCGACGCTTTGATCGCCCGTCTCAATGAGATGACTACCGACCGCTTGCAGGAGGAGCCCGTGCCCTCGACGCGGGCGGCGCTGTTCGGTTTCCCTGCCCAATTGGCAACGCTGAAGATGCCGGTCGCGACTTTCCTCAACCAGATTTTCGAGCCCACGCGTTATCATGCGAACGCGACGCTTCGCGGCTTTTATTTTACCTCGGGAACGCAACAGGGCACGCCGATCGACCGGCTTATCGCAGCGATCTCACGCAACTTCGGGGCCCGGGAAATGGCGCCGAATGTTTATTCCGGGCGCGGCCAAAGTTATTTTCTGACCGATCTCATCGGCAAGGTCATCATCGGCGAGGCAGCCTGGGTCTCCACCGACCGGGCCGCCGTGCTGCGGGCGCGCATCGTCAAGTTGGCCGCGATGTTTGGTTTGCTTCTCGCGTGCGGCGCCGCCTCCGTTGCCTGGTGGACAAGCTATGGCCGCAATAAAGATTTAATCGAGCAAACAAAGTCGGCGGCGGCGGCGTATCGCGCGGCGGCGGGGCAGCTTGCGACGGAAACCGAAATTTCCGATCGCGATCTTTCCAAAATATTGCCCCTCTTGAACCAGCTGCGGTATCTCCCGGCCGGTTATGACTTGCGCGGAATGCCCGTGCCGGCCGCCGCCACTTTTGGCTTGAGTCAGAGCGAACGTTTGCATTCGGCGGCCGAGGGAGCCTATGCCACGGCTCTAGAACGTCTGTTACGGCCGCGTCTCCTTTATCGCCTCGAAGAGCAACTGGAAGCCAACCGGACGAATCCGGAGTTTCTTTATGACGCGCTCAAGGCGTATCTGATGCTTGGCGGCTTGCACGCGCCCGATCGCGCCTTTTTGCTTGGCTATTTGCGGCGTGATTGGACCGATAATCTCTATCCAGGAGCCGCCAATGCGGATGGCCGACGACTTATCGAGGAACATTTTCTGGCGATGTTGAATCTGGCCAACAGTCAGGACATTCTGGTGACCTTGAATGGGCCCCTCATCGCGGACGTACAGGCCACGCTCGCGCGCTTAAGCGTCGCGCAACGGGCCTATGAATTGCTGCGATCGCAAGCCGGCGCCTCCGCGGTTCCGGATTGGACATTGGACCGCCACGCAGGCCCGGATGCAAGCCTTGTTTTCGCGACGGTGCAAGGGGGAGGCCTGGACACGGTTCGGGTTCCAGGCTTTTTCACCTATGAAGGTTTTCGCCGGTCATTCGTCGAGCGTCTGCCAGGCATTGCCGGGCAATTGCGCGATAACCGCTGGGTCCTCGGCAATGCCGGCGAGCAGACGGCGGTCGAAGCGCAGTATGACTCCCTCGCGAGCGAGCTTCTCGATCTCTACGGCAAGGATTTTTCTGCTGCGTGGCGCGACGCGCTTTCCAAGCTCAAGTTAAAGCGTCTGACCGCCGACAAGCCGAAATATGTCGCGCTCGCGGCCGCCGCGGCCGCGACCTCGCCTATCAAACAGCTCCTCGAATCGCTGCGCGACGAAACCGCGCTTACCCGCGAGCGGCCGGGGTTCGGCAACAAAAGCAACAACGATCCGAACGCTTCGCTGTTTGGAAGTCGCGCTACCGCGCCCGGCACCGAAATCGAACAGCAATTTAGAGCCTATCACGTTCTTGTCGACGGTGAAGCGGCACGCCGTCCGATCGATCTGGTCGTCGCAAACCTCGCCGATATCAACCAAAGCCTGTTGATGGCCGGCACCCCTTCACAGGCGCAACTGGCGACGGCGCAGTTGCAGACCCAGGTTACAAGCTTACGCTCCAACGCCAACCGGCTGCCCCCGCCGTTCGCCTCGATGTTGCAAACGGCCGCAAATGACTTCGACTCGGATCTCACCAATGGTTTTCATGCCCAATTGGCCCGCGCGCTCCGCGATCAGGTGACTGGGATCTGTCAACAGATCGTGACGAATCGCTATCCCTTCGCGCGAACGGACCGCGAGGTTCCACTCGCGGATTTTGGACGTCTGTTCGCGCCGCAGGGAGTGATCGACAAATTCTTCACGGGCCAAATCGCCCAATATGTCGACACGTCCAAACAAAATTGGAGCTGGCGGCAGGACAGTGTAGTCGCACACGCGCTTGCCTCTTCCACCGGGACGCTGAAGGAGTTTCAGCGGGCCGCGCAAATCCGCGACACGTTTTTTGCAACCGGAGGCCTCTCCCCCTCCTTGACTTTGACCGTGGTCCCTCCCGCGATCCCGATCGCGTCCGCCACTCCTGGCACAACATCGGCAGATGCCGGCATCAAGATGGAGGTGAATGGCGCCCAGATCGTCAGCGCGCCGGGGAGCAACGCCCCAACGGTCGTGCAATGGCCGGGCGCTGGTGGCGGTCGCGCCGCGATCACCGTGACGTCCGATCAAGGGCAGCAGCCGGCGGTGATCGAGCGCTTCGGCCCGTGGTCCCTCTTTCGCCTCGTCGAGGCAGGAGCTCCCGTCGCCCGCGGGGACCATGTTACCGTCAGTTACATCCTCGGCGGACGCGAAATTCAGTATCGGATAGGCGCGGGCTCGGTGCTAAACCCTTTTACCTTGCTGGCCTTGCGGGAGTTCCGCTGTCCTAGCGAGCTTTAGAATTGCCATGCGCTGCGGTTTGTTCGGCAAACTTGCTAGCAAACGCGACTTTATTGCGGTTAATACGCCGCACGGATTTCTGCCGGTGTGGGAGCCATGGCTTCAAGCCTGCGTATCGGCAAGCCGTGAGCAGCTCGGGGACAAGTGGCAGACGGCTTATCTCGCTGCACCAATCTGGCGCTTTTGGCTCGGTTCGGAGATCTGCGGAACGGCGATTCTCGGCGCGCTTATGCCCTCGCTGGATGACGCTGGCCGGTATTTCCCGCTCGCGGTCTTCGCCGGAGCCGATCGGGGATTGGCCGTGCCGCCACCCGAATTCGAGGCTCACGACAATTGGTTCAAGGCCGCCGAGGACTTGCTTTTGTCAGCGCTAAGTCCAAGCACGACATTCGCCAAATTCTGCGCCGCGCTCGATCTCCTGGCGATGCCCGCGGCATATCCGCCAATCACAGGACCAAAGACCATCGCGGCTCTCAGCGGTGGCGGGGGCGTCGTGTCGCCGGTCGACGACAGTCCGCCTTCGAGGATTTTTGCTTCTTTGAGGTTGGCGGATTGGGCCGCGGCCTATGCCAGCCGCAGCTTTTGGTGGACAATGGGCGGCGTCGAATTCCGGCCCATCGCGCTTGCGACCCGCCTCATGCCCCGCCCAGCCTTGTTTTCTGGCATGCTGACCGGTAATCTTCGCGCCTATTGACCACACGGATCATTCCGCGCGAATTACAAGTGCCACTGGAAATCGGCAGCTCTCGATCGCGCTTGTGGCTAGGCAACGGAGAGCTTGCTTGGAAGCGAGGCTGAAATGCGCAGTCGCTCACACCCAAGGCGTCACGCATTTTGGACCGGCGGGCGTCGTTGACCCCGCAAAATAACCCGGCGCGCTCCGGCGCGGCAGGCGGCGCGCCGGCGGCCGCGCGTACCGTCTTCGCCGCACCGATCCCCATCGGCACCCAACTCAATGGCCTTTTTGAAATCGACGCTCTCTTGGCAAGCGGCGGCATGGGCGAGGTGTATAAAGGTCACTCGATCCAAACCGGCGATAAAGTCGCGATCAAGGTCATCCGCGCTGATCTCGCCGGAAACGAGGTCGCGATCTCGATGTTCCGTAACGAGGCCGCCGCGCTCTATCATCTCCATCACGAAGCCATCGTCAGATATTTCGTCTTCTCAATCGATCCATTGTTGCAGCGCGCCTATCTCGCGATGGAATTCGTCGAGGGCGAATCGCTCTCGCAGGTCTTCCGGCGCGGGCCCATCCCCGTCGAGACGGTTTGCGTTCTCGCCGAACGCGTCGCCCTTGGTCTTTACGCGGCCCATAAAAGAGGAATTGTCCATCGCGATGTCTCACCCGACAACATCATCATTCAAAATGCCGATGTCCGGGAGACAAAAATCATCGATTTCGGCATTGCCCGGTCTACGCATGCCGCGACAACGCTCATCGACGTTGGCTTTGTCGGCAAATACGACTATGTGTCGCCCGAGCAGCTCGGCCTTGACAAGGGCAATGCAACCCGCGACGCGGAAATGATTCTCACGCCCAAGTCGGACATCTACAGTCTCGGTCTCGTGCTGGCCGAGGCATTGAAAGGCTCCCGCATCGACATGGGAGGAACCCAGGCACAAATCATCGAAAAACGAAAGACCCTACCCGATTTGGGCGGGATCGACGCGCGGGTCCGCCCATTGCTTGAAAAGATGCTTCAGCCGGACGCGGACCTTCGGCCCGAGTCGATGCTGGAGGTCGCCGAATATTTCCGCAACTTGCCACCAGCGGGCGGAAGTCAGCGCCGCCGTGGCAACAACGCATCCACCGAGGCGATGACCGCCAAGGCCACAGCGGGGAAGCTCGGTTTCAGCCGCGTCGCCCTCGTCGCAGGCATGGTCGCCCTCCTTGGAAGCGGCGTGGGCGGCTATTGGTTGTTGACACAAAGCCCGATTCCGCGGCCGCCGGCCGCTACTCCTACTCCGCCGCCAGAGGTGCCCGAGCGCCAACCGAATGGAGACGCCCCAGCGCCACCGCGGGTCCCTGCGAGCCCCGCAGACAACGTCCTGACGCCCGAAGACCGTCGTGCTAGAGTCGCTGAATTCATTGAGCGTTATCAGGCCGGCCCTTGTTTTTCCATCACATCCTTCGATGCGGCAGATGAATCGGCGACCATCGAAGGCGTCAGCAATGCGCGTGAGCCATTTGACTCGCTTGATAAAGACTTCAAGTCGGCATTCCAGTTCGAGGCGGCTATCCAGGCGGTCCTGGTCACTCCAGCGCAATGCGCTGCGCTGACCTTTTTCAATAGCATGAAGGCCAGTTCGCAACGCGCTCCCCGGCTGGAGGCGCCAGCGCGTGTCGATGGCCGGTCTCTCACCGGATCCATCTTGGATGTTGGAAACCGTAAAATCGAGGTGTTAGTGGTCCAGGACGACGGCTTGGTTCAAAATGCGACCCGTTTCGTCCGGGCTGGACAGGTGCCGCTTTCATTCAACATCCCGGTCGACTCGTTAAGGGATGGTGCGCAACTTCTGGTGGTGGTCGCGAGCGGCCAGCCTTTATCGTCATTGACGCCCGGCCGGCCCCTCCCCGCCGATCGCCTATTTCAGGACGTCGCGGCGGAAGCGACCGCCAAGCAGGTGGCCCTTGCGGTCGCAATGCAGTATTTTCAGGTGGAGAACGGAAAGATGTTGGGGGTGCGCCGTGAGACCAGCAAAGAGTAGGTGGTGAAACTCCCCTCGATTAAAGCGTAGTGAGTCACATCGGCAGTGGGTTCTTGGCCGTGAGGGCACGGGCGAAGCGTCGGCAGTGGAACGCAAAGTCCAGCCATTGGTGCACCAAGCAAAGCTGGCGTGATCCTGCCGGTGCAAGTCCGGCCCGGGTAAAGGATGGCGCCAACCCGGTATTTGAGTCATGGCAGGCGATGGACCACGACGATGCGTACACAACAAGGGTGCGGGGTGCGGGATTGAGCCACGAGATGGCTATGTCCTTCCCTCTTGCAACAGTGAGACCGTGGCGCTCCATCTCGAGGAGATATCGAGAACCGTCGCCCCTGACGCTCACGCCCTCCTGCTCCTCGATCAGGCCCATCGTTATCTTCGCTTATCCCGGCCAACAGCGGTTGCGGCTTGTCGCGCCGCGCATTATGGTCCGGCCGCCGCGGGCGGCAGCCTGGGATAAAAGCGGCATTGGGGCGTCGCCAAGCGGTAAGGCAGCGGATTTTGATTCCGCCATGCGGAGGGTCGAATCCTCCCGCCCCAGCCAATAAATTCAACGAGTTATGGAAAACAGATTTCTTATTAGGCTCGCCATAGGCTCTCTCGTAAGGGATGGCAACCAGCTTTTTCGAAGGCGCGTCCCGAAGAGCGACGAGGAAGAGAACCGGCCGCCCCCTCGACGGGACGACCAGAGAGAAAAATCCGGCCAAAGACGCCGGTAGCCGCCCGAGGCCGAAAGACCACGGGAACGCTCAGAGCCGCCGAGGCAACCCGGCGGCTTAAACTATCCCTCACGAGAATGGGATGGAGAGCATTTCCCCACCAAATCAGTATAAGGCAGCGTGCTTTCTACTTACATTCAATGCCAAAGTTGTCAAAGAACGAGGTTATCGTTCCATTGGCATTAACAGTTATATGAAATGTCTCGTGAACAGAGAAGTTATTATTCGGTCCCTGACCAATTATATCAAATCTATTTATGAAGGTTGATTCGAATCCTATCTTGCCGCTGAATTCGCCTTGAGTTACCCCTGTTGCCTGATATTTGAGGCCGCTTGTTTGACCCGTTCCGCTCACCCCTTGCGGTTGAAAATGGACCTTACTATGGAAACCGCCACTGGCAGCGGCTGTAATCTCAATCAGCTCATGTAGCGATCCGCTAAGGTTGACGATTTCCC
>DATBYR010000336.1:0-2945 GCA_036513565.1 Methylocella sp.
GCTTGAGGCAAACTTTTGCCTTGCCGCGCGCAACATTCCGCATATCGACGTCCTCCCGGCGCAGGGCATCAATGTCTACGACATTCTGCGGCGCGAGAAGCTTGTCTTGACCAAAGCGGCGATCGATGCCTTGGAGGCGCGCTTCAAATGAGCCCGGCCAAACTCGCCCACGATGCGCATCATTACGACGTGATCCTCGCCCCGGTTATCACCGAAAAGGCGACGATGGCGTCGGAAGCAAATCAGGTCATCTTCAAGGTTCGTAAAAATGCGACGAAACCCGAGATCAAGGCGGCGGTCGAGCGGCTCTTCGATGTCAGAGTGGAAGCGGTCAATACGCTCATCCGCAAGGGCAAGCGAAAAGTGTTCAAAGGCACGCGCGGCGTCCAATCCGATTTGAAGAAGGCCGTCGTGACTCTCGCCGAGGGTCACAAGATCGATGTGACGACCGGGCTTTGAGACTTTCTGCGAGGAACGCGCCAATGGCACTGAAGACATTTAAGCCGGTCACCCCTAGCCTTCGCCGGCTCGTCATTGTCGATCGCTCCGGCCTCCACAAGGGCAAACCACTGAAACAGCTGACGGAGGGGAAGCCTTCGACCGGCGGCCGCAACAACAATGGCCGGATCACCGTGCGTTTTCGCGGCGGCGGTCACAAGCAGAGTTACCGGATCGTGGACTTCAAGCGGCGCAAGCTCGATATTCCCGCCAAAGTCGAGCGGATCGAATACGATCCGAACCGGACATCCTTTGTCGCGCTCATCCGCTATGCCGACGGCGATCTTTCCTACATCATCGCGCCACAGCGGCTCGGCCCCGGCGATGAAGTGATTTCCGGCGCGCAGGCCGACGTGAAGCCGGGCAATGCGATGGCGCTTGCCAATGTGCCGGTCGGGACGATCGTTCATAATATTGAGATGAAGATAGGCAAGGGCGCCGCCATGGCGCGTTCGGCCGGCACCTACGCCCAGGTCGTCGGACGCGACGAGGGTTATGTCATCGTCCGCCTAAACTCCGGCGAGCGGCGCCTTATCCATGGCCAATGTTTCGCAACCGTCGGCGCGGTGTCCAATCCCGATCACATGAATATTTCACACGGCAAGGCGGGACGCAGCCGTTGGCTCGGGCGCAGACCGCACAATCGCGGGGTGACGATGAATCCCGTCGATCACCCGCACGGCGGCGGCGAAGGCCGGACCTCGGGAGGACGCCATCCGGTGACGCCCTGGGGCAAGCCGACGAAGGGCAAAAAAACCCGGACCAACAAATCCACCGCCAAATTCATCGTGACCTCGCGTCACAAGAGCAAGAAGAAGGGCAGATCATGACGCGCTCGATCTGGAAAGGCCCGTTCGTCGATGGCTATCTGCTCAAGAAGGCGGAGATTTCGCGCAATTCAGGCCGCTCCGAAATCATCAAGATTTGGAGTCGCCGGTCAACCATATTGCCGCAATTCGTCGGGCTCACGTTCGGGGTCTATAACGGCCACAAGCATGTGCCGGTCTCCGTCACCGAAGACATGATCGGCCATAAATTCGGTGAGTTTTCTCCGACCCGGACCTTCCACGGTCACGCCGGTGACAAGAAAGCCAAACGAGGCTGAGAGAGACTGATCATGGCCAAGGAGAAAGCGCCGCGCGCGCTGAAGGACAGTGAAGCCAAGGCGGTCGCCCGGATGCTGCGGGTCAGCCCGCAGAAGTTGAACCTTTTGGCGCAGTTGATCCGAGGCAAGAAGGTTGAGAAGGCTCTCGCCGATCTCGAGTTTTCCCGCAAGCGGAGCGCCTTCGATGTCAGGAAGACCCTCGAGAGCGCGATCGCCAACGCCGAGAATAACCACAATCTCGATGTCGACGATCTCGTCGTCGCCGCGGCCTATGTCGGCAATGCGATGATCCTGAAGCGGTTTAGCCCGCGCGCGCGGGGACGCTCCGGGCGCATTCGTAAGTCTTTCGCGCGTCTGACGATCGTTGTCCGGGAAGCCGGCGCCGCCGCCGCTCAGGCGTAAGGAGAAAACGATGGGACAAAAAGTCAATCCGATCGGCCTGCGGCTCGGCATAAACCGGACCTGGGATTCGCGCTGGTTCGCGGGCAGGACCGAATATGGAAAGCTTCTGCACGAGGACATGGCAATTCGCGCGACCCTCATGAAGAACCTCAAACAGGCGGCGATTTCGAAGATCGTCATCGAGCGGCCGCATAAGAAATGCCGGGTGACGATCCATTCGGCGCGCCCCGGCGTGGTGATTGGCAAGAAGGGCGCCGACATCGACAAGATCCGCAAGATCGTTGCGAAGATGACGGAGTCCGAAGTGCTCATCAATATTGTCGAGGTGCGCAAGCCAGAGATCGACGCGGTCCTCGTTGCCGATTCGATCGCCCAGCAGCTAGAGCGCCGGGTCGCCTTCCGCCGCGCCATGAAGCGGGCGGTGCAATCGGCGATCAGGCTCGGCGCGGAAGGCATAAGAATCAACTGCTCGGGCCGCCTCGGCGGCGCCGAAATCGCAAGGCTCGAATGGTATCGCGAAGGCCGGGTGCCACTGCATACACTGCGCGCCGATGTCGATTACGGCACCGCGACGGCGCACACGGCCTATGGCACCTGCGGGATCAAGGTCTGGATCTTCAAGGGCGAAATTCTTGAACACGATCCGATGGCGCAAGACAAGAAAATGGCCGAACAGGATCATTCCGGCGGCGGCGGCGAGCGGCGGCGGCGCGATCGCGATGCCGCCTGAGCGCCCCGTGCGAGCTTTACGAGTTTGAATGATGTTGCAGCCCAAGCGAACAAAATTCCGGAAGGCGTTCAAGGGCCGCATACGCGGCGCCTCGAAAGCCGGGTTCGAATTGAATTTCGGCCAGTTCGGCCTCAAGGCGCTCGAACCCGAGCGGATTACCGCGCGCCAAATCGAGGCCGCGCGTCGCGCGTTGACACGTCACATGCGCCG
>DATBYR010000337.1:0-5953 GCA_036513565.1 Methylocella sp.
CACGCCGAAATGGCGCGAGCCGACGAGGGTAATCCGCATGGTCTTCCTTCCGTCCTGAGTCTCGCCCGTCGATAACACGCCGCGAGGCGCTGTCACGCTACGTGCACCAGGGGCGGGCGGTTATCAACAGGGCCGGGCGAGGGGCCTTCGGCGTGCCGGCGCGTGAACCCGGGACCGGCCGCCGGCGTCCAAGACGGACAGCAAAGGCGAGCAACAAAGGCGAGAAAAGGCCGCGGAGCAAAAAATGACCAGCAAATGGTTCCCGGTCATGCTGATGAGCGGTTCGACCTCGGCCTGGCTGATCTACGCCATGACATCCGCGACGGAGGCGCCGCGGCGAGCGGTGGCAATCCTGCAATATGGTCTGCTCGCGTGCGCCCTGTTCGCACTGATCGGCGCGATCGTGATGGTGGCGCTGCGGGAATGAAAGCGCCGCACCTTCGCCTGATCGGTGAGGTGCGGCACATCGCAACAGTCCACGCACGCGACGCCTTAGTCCGAGACGCGCCGCTCACTGAGCAACCAGTTGTGGACGATCAGCCATTTGTCGCGTCCCCGCGATTGAAAATCGAGCAGCTGAGACCGGTTGTCCTGCAGCTCAAAATAGAATTTCAGCGAGTCCCGCCCGGTCGGCCCCTCAGGATCGATGGATTGCGTTTGCAGCCAGCGGTCCCATTCCCGGATAATCAGCGATCTTACTTCTTTCTGTTTCATCCCAATGCGCCCCATAGATGCGAGCCCCTTCGAAGGCTCGGGTGGTCGCGCTGGTTCGACGACGGGTTTGGAGCGGCTCTCGCGCCTCTCATCCCATCGCCTTGGGACTAAGAATTCGAGGCCTCATCGATATTGCTTTCGCAACAAACGAAGCGGCTTTCGAATTATGCGGCTGCCAGAGAGGGTCTGGTCAGCCGCATCGAAGGTGATCCGGTAGCCGCCGCGCGGATACCTTCGTGAGCGGAATTTGGCAGATGCAATTCAAGCTTTTCTGAAAATCTCCCCAAAAACGTGTCCCAATTAAGGGGACGGCTCCTGTCCAATACGGTTTTCAGCGGGCTTCCAATCTGGGCGAAGACAAATCCTTAAGCCGCTGATGATTATATGGAAAGGCCGCTCCGCCGCGCGGCCGAGTAGCCGGGCGCCTTGTCTTCACCTACCCCAGGGCATGCGTGCCCGGCTATTTGGCGGGCGGGGCGCGGCAAGCGACCGCCCTCAAATCTCAAGGCCATTCCATTTGCTCCAGGAAACGCTGGCGAGGCTTCGATAGTCGGTCGCGCGCGGACGCGTCATCTGCTTCTCGTGGGCCGCGATGACTTGCTGAGACTCGACGATCTTCCGCTTCAGATCGGCGATGGACTTTTGCTTTTGATCGGCCGCTCTTGAGCCCGAGATCTCGCCGACCGTGAATCTCGCGGTCTCGAAGTGCTTTAGTGCCTCGCGGTGTTTTCTAAGCTGGGCCCGGTGCCAGGCAATCTGGCTGTCGCTGTCTGCCGCCATGCATACTCTCCCGAATCATCGGGACACATCATGGCGAGCGGCGAGGCGATTTGGAGGCTGGAAAGAGGCTCGGATGTGCCTTCGCGCGTTCTGACATTTTTTTCGGAGAGAACAGCGGCCGCGCGATGCCGGACAGGCTCGAGCGCGGACAGCGCGCCGCGCCACAGTTGCCGTTGAGATCGAACCTCAACTTCGCCGTGCACTTAACTGATCGCGCCGCGTGAGGGTGTCGATGGCCGCGGCGCTAGCTGGCCAAATATTGTCTTCGCATCTCGAGCAAGCGGGCTCTGCAATACGCACGATAAAGCAGGTTCAGGAACGCGAACATGATCGAACCTCATTGTTTGACCATGTCGCCGATGCTGCGCGGGGCCTGTTTCCGGCCGCTTTCGCGGGCAGACGAAAACAGCTTCGTCGGGGGGCAAAAATGGTTTCGTCAGAACCGGCCGCGCGGGGGCGCCGCTGTTGAAAACTCTGGCTAGCCTGTGAATTCGTGCGCAGCAAGCGTCTGGGAAACTGGGTGGATTCCTGCGCTCGAAGCTGTGGATATGCTGCGGACAGATGTTCCGCTGCACCGGCGCGGAAGCCCGAGGCCACTGCCCCGACCGTCTTGGCGATACGGCGGGATAGCCGAGCCAAGCCCAGCGAAAGGCAAAGATCCTGCTCCAATTGAGTTGGAATATCGTGGCGCGAAAAAGCGATATCGGGCGGCGGTCGAGGCGGCGAAGGATTGGAAAAACGGGGCTGGCGTGGTTGGTCCGGCCCGTCGATGGAGGCGGCGTCGGCACGAAACCATTTCGTCGGGCTGACGAAACGATCTTGAAACCAGCGTGGGCTATCAGACCTGCCCAATAGTGTAACACGGGTGCGTCAAAATGATTGAAGTGGTCACGGTCATCCTGGGTCTGTTTTGCGCTGGCATCTTTGTGGCTCATGCAGTCGACGCTTATCTCGCGCCCTGACTGAGCACGCCGGCAAGAACGACCGGAACCGGTCTCGCCTCACACAAATAACCGCAGCGTCGCAGTTTGCACCAAACGCGATCGCACAGGAAAGCCATGTCGAACGCAGTTGAAAAAATCGTGGATACGTATGTCCAACTCAACGACCATCAGGCGCTGGAAGATCTCAGGACGTACCGGCAAAGACTGGCGTTCCATCTGAAGGCCCGAACGGGCCTCGATTTCAGTTTGCTGGTCGATCAGATCGACGCCGAAATCGCCGTGATCGAAGCTGGTGTCGATCGGCTAAACCGATCTCTCAGCGCATGAGCGCCAGCCGAAGAACGAGCTCGCGGCGCCGGCGAGCCCTGCGATGGCCGCAATCGACCCGCACATGACAGCTCGGGCTGGCGAGTCGGAGGACATATTCGGGCATGCGAACCAGACTTTACCTTCTGCTATCAGCATCCCTCTTGGCGGCTGCAATGCTATTGATATTTCGGGCCGAGCTACATGCGCGCGGCCCACAATGCGGCTTCTGGGGCAGCATGGAAGATGGGATGTCTTGCCGATGACTGACAAGCACCCCAACGCCTCCAGCATTGCTGCCTTAGCTTGCCGTGATTGACGAAACACAGTTGGCGGTCGACAAAGCCGTTTTCCCTCTATCGCGAAATCGGCCTGAAACAGAGATGGGCTGTGATCCAGGTTACGTATTGCATCCCAAGAGACATGATAGCGTTGGAATCGGTTAGTCACGATCAAACGACGGGGTTCGATCATGCCCGCCATATTCGATTTCCTCTACCGCGAATACTGCCGCGCGCGCCTCGCAGAAATGCGGCAACAGCTTCTGATTTCGAATGCGAGCCAGCCGGTCCCAGAAGAGAATCGCGATGTCGGCTATCCTGCCGGCTCCGCTGGTCGCGATAGCGGTTTTGGCGAGGATAGCACAGCTACGCAGAACGAAGTTCACTGCATTCAGTGAACGCGACCAATAAGCCCGCAAGGGATGGGCGCGCGCGAGCGCAACGAGTCGCAGGTTCACGTTCATCGTCTCGCGGTGTGAGAAAAGACCGCCCCATGGCGGAATTGCGAATCCGCGGCCAAAGCTCCATCTCTTCTTCCAACGGCCTGTGCGGGGGCGGCTCAACCATGGAGGAAACGTTGAAAAACCTTTTGTTGGCAGTTCTGTTCGCCGGCAGCTTCTCAATCTTCGGCGCGGCCAATGCCGCAGACGGATGCGGCCCTGGTTGCCATTAGCGCACCGAACGGCGGATGCGTCGTCGATGGCTGGGGTACTGGCGCGCCCGTGCGGAACGAATGCCCTGCCGGCGCTCAGCCCCGTCCGCCGTGCGGAGAAGGTTATGTCTGGCAGCCGCGCCTTCGGGCCTGTTTCCAGAAATGAGGGGCATGCGGCCGTCTGCTGACTGGATGCGCGGGCTGCAGGATCTCGCGGGGAGTAGAAGCGCCGGCGCAAAGACAGGCTCGGCAAATGCTCTTGAAACTCATCCGCTTCATTCGAACGAGTATCAAAATATCAGCCGCTCCTTTCCGTAGGCTTTCGCTAGATGCGCAATTCCCGCGATTGCGGAAGTGCGAAAACTTCCATACTTTGATAGACCGGTAAGCGGAAAATCCTTTGTTTAATGAGCATGTTCGGGCGGATTGTTGGTGTTCTGGTTCTCGCTGTCGTCATCTCATTTGATGCCTCGGCTCAGCAATCATTCCAACAATTCGAAAGCACGAACCAGTTCGAGCGGGCGCTGGCGGCCGTTGACACCATAAAGCGTCGGAAGAAACTGCAATGCGCCATGGCAATTGCAAACGGAAAGCTTTGCGAGTGTCTTTCTCAAAAGCTGCCCGTAGACACTTATGTTCGGAGCTACCCCTCGATCGTCAATCCCACAAAGGACGGCGTCGAGTACGGACAATTGTCGACTCCGGATAAGACGATCGTCGACCAATGTGTAAGCGATAACCCGTAAACGGACATGCGGGGAGCGCTTGGCGATGTCCGCGCTTCTTGGCAACTTCCTGGCCGGCGACCAGGTCGAACCTGCGATATCCCTAAGCGACGACACAATCCTGACGGCGGTTCCGTTCTCGGAACTTACGCGGCACGCTTTCCGTACGTGTGATCTCGTTTTTCGCCGCAATCAAAGTTCAAGTTATGCCTGCGGCACAGGGTGATTCGTCAACGATCAATTGAAGCCGGCAAATTTAACATTCGGAGGTTGATCTCCCTCACTGTTTTGGAAGCGCGCTCTACACCGGATGGTTGTGATCCGGGCCGATTGAAAATAGTCCCTGATTTTCTTCACTCGACTACTTTTCGCTGATGTATTGCAGGGCATTAACATGATTTTTGAAGTGATTTTTTGGATTGCCTTTATCGCTGCGGGCCAAACGATTGCCAGGATTTATTATCGGCGGCGCGATGTTCTTTATGGGCCGCACCGCAGTCGCAGATCCAAGGCTGGCGATTGGGTCCCTCAAAATTCGATCAATGGGAATCCGAGAGCGGGCGGCGGGGCTGGAATATATGACGTCCGCCGATCTCTGAGATCGATAGCGCCGCGTGAGGCGGGGAAGAAAAAATCGCCTCATCCCGGAAGTGTGCGAGCTACCGGAATGAGGCGACGCCAGACCTAGTTATCAACGAGCCATCGTTGACGAACGCAAGATGCGTTTCTGATTCGGGCGGGCTGGCGACGAGATCGAGTCGGAACTTCGGATCAATCGAGTCAGGTTTGCGCGGCGTGGCTGCAGTGATGGTCACTGCAATAGACCATGACGCCGCGCACGCCTGCGGACCGCATCTCGGCGAAGGCGATCTTGGTCGGGCGGGTCGCGGCGGGCATTGCCCATGGTTGCGCCGATTTGACCGATCGTGAAGCCGCTAGCGGTTGGGGCCGTAGCCGGCCGTGCGTACATGATCAGCCTGACGGACATGGAGCAAATGCCATGCGATCTGTTTTGGCCTTATGCCTATTGATCACTTTGTGTGCTTCTGCTGACGCAACGACGTTGCATCGCTCCAAACCGCACGAGCGCCACTTACGGCTGGACCAGCCTGCCTCTGTCACCAAGCGCTTCGCTGTTCCCGGTTGGACCGACGAACAAACTCGGTACTGGCTCTGGAACAGCAGCCGCGGCGCTGGCTTGGGCTGATAGTCGCTGTCCCGCCGGCGGGCACTCCGGCAGGCGCGAAAGAGTCCCTGGGATCAGTAAATCAACGGCCGTAGGTGACCGAGTAATGGGCTTCTGCCTGGTCCATGGGACCAAGGTAGGCGTCGGTCAAATAGACGGCGCCTATCGAAAGAACGATCCCCAGCACGATGGCTAACAGTGTCGGAACCACAAATTCACGAGTGATTACTTTTTCGGTCATCGCGGATACTCGCTTTGACCTACCCCGCGCGCTAGATGCCATCTTCCGTTGAGTCGGGGAATTGAAAACATCGCCGCGCCGCATCCAAAACGGTGATTAGCGGGGACAGCAGGGACAATCGGCG
>DATBYR010000338.1:0-4907 GCA_036513565.1 Methylocella sp.
GGCGTCGATATCATTCTCGTCGGCGACAGCGTCGGCACCAATATGCTGGGCTACGCCAGCGAGAGGGACGTCACCCTCGCCGACATGTGCCACCACGTCGGCGCCGTGCGCCGAGGCGCGCCCAAAACCACGATCATCGCCGATTTGCCCTATCGCAGCTATGACACGCCCGAGAGCGCGGTGAAAAGCTCGAACCTCCTGATCGAGGCCGGAGCCAACGTCGTGAAATTTGAAGGCGCGCGGCCCGAGATCGTCGAAGCCTTTGCGCGGGCCTCGATCGAGGTCTGCTGTCACCTGGGTCTTGAGCCGCAGCATCATGACGACAAACGCCTCAAGGGCCAAAAGGCAGAGGACGCGGCGCGGCTGCTCGCCGGCGCGATTGCCCTCGACCGAGCCGGAATGGCAATGCTCGTTCTCGAACTCGTGCCGGAAGAGGTCGCCGATCAAGTGACAAGATCCATCGCCGCGCCGACCATCGGGATCGGCGCCGGACGCAAGACCGATGGGCAGGTGCTTGTTATTTCCGATGTGCTCGGCTTCACGCCCGCTAACTACCATCACAACCGGCGCTACCAGGAAGTAGGCCAGCTCATGCTGGAGGCGGCAAAAGCCTATGTCCTGGATGTGCGTTCCAAGAATTTTCCGGCCGAGGCGAATAGATTTTGCATGGACTCGAACGAACTCGCGATCTTTCTTGAGGGCGCTTCTAAAAGCCCCTAAATTTCGATCCTTGCCATAGAGGGCGAAGCCGGATTCGAAAGAATCCGGCCATTTTCAGGGGGCAAAATATCCAGGCGGCGGAAGAAGCTGGTAACGCTAATCTGGTCTTGTGTTCGATCGGCCAAATATTCTCAGCGCGCGGTGAGGACCCTTTCACATTCGGGCGGCAATTGCGCCATCGTCAGGGGCGGCTTCGGCTTTTCGGGATGGGGCTTCGGATGTAGGATCGCATCCGAAAACCACCAGGCGAGCGAGGCGTCGCAGCCGTCTCCCGCCGGGACGGGATCTTGATCCCGGCAGGTCTCTTCTCCTGCCGGACAAGCAAGGCGGACATGAAAATGATAATCATGGCCAAAGAACGGGCGGACCTTGCCGAGCCATGAACGATTTCCCGTGGCCTCGCGGCACAGCGCTTTCTTGATCGCCGCGTTGACGAAAATACGCTGCACCTCCGAGTCTTGCGCCGCCGCCCTGAGGATCGCGAGATGATCCGGCGTCCATTTCGCCGGATCGACGTCAAGCCGGTCAGGCCGCACCATGTTGACTGCCGACATTTCCTCACGCTCCAAGCGCGACAGTTCGCGGTTGGGCATCGGCGTCAGCCAAATATCGGCGTCGAGACCGATCTGATGCGAGGCGTGCCCGGTGAGCATCGGTCCGCCGCGTGGCTGCGACATGTCGCCGACGAGAATTCCAGGCCAATGGCTGACGGCCGGCACTTTCCGCGCAAAACGTTCGAGAAATGCAAGCAGCGCCGGATGCCCCCAATTGCGGTTGCGCGAGAGCCGCATCACCTCCCAAGCCGGACCGTTGACCGGCAGAGCCTGACCGCCCGCGAGGCAGCCACGCGAATAAAATCCGATGGTGCGCGCGGCCAAAGTTGCCGGCACGACTTGACGTCCGAACAATTGTTTCGCAGGAGTGGAGGGATCCTCCGGATGAGCGAGCGGTGGCAGCCGCATCGGTTCGAGCGTGCCCTTTTCTTGCGCAAAAGCCTCCCCGCCGATGCCGGCCGATGCCAGCAGGGCGGCCAAACAAATTAGCCGTGGACGCATCCGCACTTCTCCTTGCTGGTACGACTTAAAGATTAAGCTCTAAAAAGTTAGAAATCGGTAACGCGCTTTTCGAGATTTGCAAGCCGCATCCGCAAAGCGGCGCAATGCGAGCCGAACCGAGGGCGGGCGCGAAGGCGATGATCGCAGTCCGCCGGGAAGGAATAAGGTTTCGGCTTCGACCGGAGAACCAAGGGTCTTGCACTATGCGCAAATGGGCGTGCGTTGCGGCCGCCGCGGCCGGACTGACCGGCGCGGGCGGAATAATTTTGGCGGCTACCGCCGCGCATGGCGTGCCCGACCCCAGAATTCAAACGGCCGCCAATTTTTTGATGCTCCATGCAACCGCCACGCTCGCCGTTTGCGGGCTCGCCTTGGCCGTGCCGCACCGCGGCATCTGGTTTCTGGGCGCGGCGGGATCGTTCCTATCCGGCAGCCTGTTGTTTGGCGGCGATCTCTCGGCGCGCGCTCTCGCCGGGACAAGACTGTTTCCCATGGCCGCCCCGCTCGGCGGAACGCTTCTTGTTTTTGGCTGGGCTTTGGTGACGCTGGCGGCCCTGATCGTCATGCGTCAATCTCGTTCTCATAACGGCAAGCCGGATCAAAGCATTGATGATTGATTAATTTTCTGGACTTTGACAACCGGACGGGGCAAAATACTTGCGATTCCAAGTGATCAGGCAGTAATATCATGGTTGCCGGCACAGAGGCAGCGCCTAAAAGACAGCGTATCTTGATCGTCGAAGACGAGCCGTTCATCGCGCTCGCCCTGGAAGCGATGCTTGCCGAACTCGGCTTCGATGTGGCCGGTTCCGCCGCGCAAGTTTCCGCCGCCCTGGAGTTGATAGGTTGCGAACGGATCGACGGCGCAATCCTCGACGTGAACGTTGGCTCACAAAGGATCGATCCTGTCGCCGACATTCTCGCCGCGCGTGCTTGTCCGTTCTTTTTCACGACGGGGTACGGCATTTCGGGCCTCCCCGCCCGGCATGCGGGACGCGCCGTGCTGCAAAAACCGTTCGGCGTGGAGCAACTTTTTACGGTCTTGCGCGCGGAGTTCGGTTCCCCGATTGATAACGGAGGCGGCGTCGAAATGGACGACACACTTTCGCGTGGCGATCGTCAGCTGCCGGCGTGCCACGCTATGGGAATCCCAACACCGGGCGTGTGATGCCGGGAGCGCTTGGCGGCGACGATTGGATTTGCGCGTTCCGCGCACGTTGAAGCGATGCCAGCGCTCGATAGGATCGAAGGGTCTGCCGTCGATGAAATCGGCAAGGCGGGCCCGTTCGCGCGTAAGATCGCTCCTTTCCGCCTTGATCGTGACATAGTCGAAGACCAGATCACGTTGTTGGCGCGGGCTGTTTCCTGCTTCATGGGAACATGGCGAAATCCTGCTTTTTGGTTCGCTGTATTTTCTGAACAGACCCGCCATCGCGTGACACTGCATTAGCTTCGCGCAATCCCATCAGGGGCAGCCTGAGAGCCATGGTCGAATCGGCAGCGGTTGTTTCTGGTCGCTCCCCGCCGTCCCGCAAACTTCGGTCGCTAATCATCACCATTTTCGCGGGCCTCGTCATTCTTGCCGCGATCACGGCGGCCGCGGCGCCTTGGGCCTTTTCGAATTCGGCTTTGCGCAACGAGATCGCGGCGCAAATCCGCCACGTGACCGGACTTGCCGCCATCTCGCACGGCCGTGCGGTTTTTGTTGTCCTGCCACAGCCCCATATCAGCATTGATGGCGTCAGTTTTGCCGACCCCTCCGGCGCGCTTCGCATCGACGCGAATTATTTTAAAGGGTACCTCCGGCTCGCGCCACTATTCGCCGGCCGAATCGAGATCGCGTCGGCGACCCTCGGTCAGCCGGAGATGCAAATCGATCTCGATGGCCGGCCGATGCCCTCGGACAGCGTGATCGGCCGTGCCGCGGACGCCGCGCCGGCATCCGCCGAGGCCGCATCAGCGGACGCGGCGCGACTTGGCGCCGTGACCCTTGTCGATGGCCGCGCGCGCTTGATAAGCAAGCAACTTTCGCCAGATCTGTCGATCGACGCCATTAACATGACACTGGACTGGCGCAAACTAGGCGCGGCGGCGATCGTGACGGGGCAAGCCCGCGCCCGCGGAGAGAACGCCGCGATAGCCGCTTGGATTGCAAGCCCGGCTGGGTTGTTGCGAGGCCAGCAATCGGCCCTGAGCCTCAAGATCGACGCACCCTCGTTCTCGTTGTCGGCTGATGGCGGTCTCGCAAGCATGCCGAAGTGGCAGTTCAACGGCCACATTCACGCCGCCGCGCCGTCGGTGCGAACGCTTTTGGAACAAGCCGAATACTTTGTCCCGCTGCCTGGACCCGTCAATGATTTTGACGCAAATTGCGAGGCCACCATCGCGGCGGCGAGCGCGGTCCTTTCAGGCCTGCATTTGCAGTTTGATGGGAATGACTTCGAAGGAGCCTTGGCGTTTCAGGCGCGCGACGGGGCTCCCCTCCTTTCCGGTACATTGACGACAAACCGGCTGTCGCTCCGGCCGTTCCTTTCAAGCCTTTCGCCCGCCACTGGGCGCGATGGCCAATGGAATCGTGACCCATTCGATTTAAAGGAATATGGCCCGGCCGATCTTGATTTCCGCATCTCGGCGTCGCACATGCTTTTTTCGTATTTTGAGATCGAGGATGCCGCCTTTTCGCTGATGCGCAACAGCGGCCGTGTGGAAATGGCCCTTGCCGGGGCCAAGGCGTATCAAGGCACTGTCAGGGGCCGCGCAACATTCGGTGTGCGCGGCCACGGCGTCAGCATGCAGGCCACCGGTGCCATCTCCGGCGCCGACCTCGCCGCTTTGTCGTTCGATGCCTTCGGATGGCCGGAATTTTACGGGGCGTTGACCGGCATGGTCAATCTCGAAAGCGCCGGGGCCAGCATGAGCGAAATTATGCGCAACCTCGATGGGACGGCGCAAATCGACGTCGTGCAAGGGCAACTCGGAGGGATCGATCTCGATTCCGTCCTGCACCGGATCGACAAAAGCCCGCTTGCGCTTCTCGCCGATATTCATCGCGGCCGGACCGCTTTCGAGCGTGCCGGTTTCGGTTTGCGCTTCGTTAAGGGCGTAGCCGGCATCGAGGAAGGCAAGCTCGAA
>DATBYR010000339.1:0-8255 GCA_036513565.1 Methylocella sp.
AGCGATCCCGTCGGAATTGGATCGATGCTTATCGGAAATATACTTGGGGTGTTACCGCCATGAACCCGGATTGCCTGGCGCGGTGTCGTGGCTGTACCCCTAGTTTACCCTGAGCGGCGAATAATGACGAAAGTGCTACAAATTCAATGTGCCTATTCTGATCGTAAGACAGGAGCTGGTCACACCGCGATTGTCCGGCCGCATCTAGTGGGGCTTAACCCTACTCGGGCTTGCGGAATAAGGCGCTCCCCACGAGGCCGGCCACCACCGCGCCGGAGACCGGCGCCAGCCAAAACAACCAAAGCTGATCGACATAGGCTTTGCCTGCGAAGATCGCCGGGCCGGTGCTGCGCGCGGGATTGACCGAGGTGTTGGTGACCGGAATGGATATAAGGATGATGAGGGTCAAGGTGAGCCCGATCGCGAGCGGCGCGAAGCCCGCCGGCGCCCCCGCCGAAGTTACCCCCATAATGACCAGCACAAAAAAGAAAGTAAGAAGGGTCTCGATGATGGCGCAGGAAAAAAGATTGTAATGACCTGGGCTCAAATCGCCGTAGCCATTCGAGGCGAAACCGCCAAGAACAAAACCCGGGTGGCCTTCCGCCACGATTTTGAGCACCGCCGCCGCGGCGATCGCGCCGGCAACCTGGAACACGACGTAGGGAACGACATCGCGGAAAGGAATCCGCCTCCCGGCCCATAGGCCTATCGTGATCGCCGGGTTGAAGTGAGCGCCGGAAATATGTCCGACCGCATAGGCCATCGTCACCACGGTGAGACCGAAGGCGAGCGCGACGCCGAGAAAACCGATCCCCAGTTGCGGATAGGCGGCGGCAATGACCGCGCTGCCGCAGCCGCCAAAGGTCAGCCAAAATGTACCGAGAAATTCCGCGGTTGCACGCTTGCCAAGATGCATGGGTAAGACCTCGCATTTAATACGGAAGGGGAGCTTGCACCGGCCGCGGGCACGGCCTTAGGAAGACAGGCTGGAACCTTGCTTGCGCCGTGAATGCCCCCGGCGCCGCGGGCGCGGCGAACCTTTTCTCCTTCGCCATGGGGAGGCCGTCAAGATTTCTTCGTACGGCTGTTTTGCACCCCCGCCAGCGTTACGCCGTTTGATAGCCGGTTGCAATTCTCCCGTCGAGCCTTTCTTCCGCGCGGCGAGAAAAAAGCGGATGGATGGCGGCTTTCGATCGCATTCGCTGGTCCATTTCAATTACTCGCCGCCGGCGAGCCGCGTCGCGAAATAGGCAATCGTCCGCGCATAGACGTCGGCCCTGTTCCATTCCTTGATGACGGCGAAATTGGCCGATCCTGGGGTCCAGGCGCCGCCACGTTGCCAGCCATAACTGCGAAGGAAATTAGCGGTCGAGGCCAAAACGTCGGGCACGCTATGAATGAGATCGCGGCGGCCGTTGCCGTCGAAATCGACCGCGAATTTAAGATAAGACGAAGGCATGAATTGGGTCTGGCCGACTTCGCCCGCCCAGGCGCCGCGCGCGCTGGACGACAGGTCGCCGCGTTGAATGAGCCGCAAGGCGTCCATGAGTTCCGCCTGGAACATGTCAGAGCGGCGGCAATCGTAAGCAAGCGTCGCCAGCGCGCGTAATGTCGGCGTGTTGCCGGAACCTGCGCCGAAATCGGTCTCCAGCCCCCAGATCGCGACGATCACCGGGGCGGGCACGCCATAGGTCTGCTCGATCCGGGCAAAGGTTGCGGCATATTGTTTCATCAGGGCTTGGCCCCTGTGCAGGCGAGGGGGGACCATTCGGCCCGCGAACTGCTCGAAGCTCTGCCGGAAGACACCCTGGCCATGATCCTTCTTGACGATCCCCGGATCGTAGACGACGCCATCAAGCGCGCCGATCGCCGATGGAGAAATGCCACTGGCCGCGGCCTCCCTCTTGAAGGCCGCGAGCCACGCCTCGAACCCCGCCGGATCGCGGCAGGTCGCGGCATCAACGGGAGAAAGCCACAGGAAGCCAACAATCAAACCCAAAAAGCGTATCGTCGATCGCATGAAAACGACTCCAGCTGAATAGCAAGAAGGACTATTCCTCGGGACGACGCTTGCCCAAGATTGCGGGTGCCGCTCGCGAGAGGAACAGGCGCCCGATTTCGTTCGAGGTGGGCGCGGTCCATCGTTAGGGTTCCCTCTAAGGCGAATGTCAAGTGCCGCGGGTTCTTCCGCCTCACCATGTCGTAAATCCACTGCAATGCCCGGCCATCGGAACGAAGGCAGAATTTTAAAAAAGTTGATCGGCTTTTTCGGTTCTGTCATGATCCCTCGTGCCCCGGTCCACGCGCCAAAGTTCAGATTCAAGGCTATGGTTTGCATGAAATTTCTCGATTCGGCCAGAGTCTATATTCGTTCGGGCGACGGCGGCGCCGGTTGCCTGTCGTTCCGGCGTGAGAAATTTATCGAATTCGGCGGTCCAGATGGCGGCGACGGAGGCCGCGGCGGCGATGTAATTGCCGAATGCGCCGCTGGCCTCAATACCTTGGTCGATTATCGCTACCAGCAGCACTTCAAGGCGGCCACCGGCATGCATGGCATGGGCAAGAACCGTGCCGGCGGCAAGGGCGCCGATGCGATTCTGAAGCTCCCCGCGGGAACCCAGATTTTCGATGAGGAGGACGAAGTTCTGCTTGCCGATTTAACGGAAATCGGGCAACGCGTCCGTCTCGCGCGGGGCGGCAATGGTGGCTTCGGCAATGCCCGCTTCAAGACCTCGACCAATCAGGCCCCGCGCCACGCCAATCCGGGCGAGAAGGGTGAAGAGCGCGTCATCCTGCTGCGGTTGAAAGTCATTGCCGACGCCGGGATCGTCGGCTTGCCCAACGCCGGCAAATCGACTTTTCTTGCGACCGTCAGCGCGGCAAGGCCTAGGATCGCCGATTATCCTTTCACCACCCTTCATCCTCAGCTTGGCGTCGCCGTTTGCGATGGCCGCGAATTCGTTGTCGCCGACATTCCGGGCCTAATCGAAGGGGCGCACGACGGCCATGGGCTTGGCGACAGGTTTTTGGGCCACATCGAGCGCTGCCGCGTGCTTCTCCACCTTGTCGATGCTGGAACCGGACATGCGGGCAAGGCCTATAAAACCGTGCGCCGCGAACTCGAAGCCTATGGCGGCGGTCTCGCGGAAAAGCCTGAGGTCGTCGCGCTCTCCAAGATCGACAGTGTCGACCAAGCCACGCTGCAAGCTCAGGGGTTGCGACTAAAGCGCGCCGCCAAGCAAACGCCCTTGCGGCTTTCGGCGGTCGCTGGCATAAATTTGCGCGAAACCCTGCGCCGGCTTTTAACGATTATCGACGAGACCCGGAACGCCAAGACAGTTCAGCCGGGCGCCGTCGCGGAGTGGCAGCCTTGAGCGTGGCAAACCAAGCGGCGGCGGCGCCTTCCGCCGCCTTGCCGAACCTCAAAACCTTCCGCCGGATCGTCATCAAGGTCGGCTCCTCCTTGCTGATCGATCGCGAACAAGGCTGTGTCAAGCGACGCTGGCTCGTCTCGCTCGCCCAGGACATCGCGGATTTGCACGCGCAAGGCGCCGATCTCCTCGTCGTTTCGTCCGGCTCGATCGCTCTCGGGCGCACCGTGCTGGGCTTGCCCGGACGTGACTTGAAACTCGAGGACAGCCAGGCTGCCGCCGCCGTGGGCCAGATCGCCTTGGCACGAATCTGGGCGGAAGTGCTCGCGGATCGGAAGATCACCGCCGGGCAAATTCTGGTCACCCTTGGCGATACCGAGGAGCGCCATCGCTATCTGAACGCGAGGGCGACGATTGGCCGCCTTCTCGATCTCCACGCCGTGCCGGTCATCAACGAGAACGATACGGTCGCAACATCCGAAATACGCTATGGCGACAACGATCGCTTGGCCGCCCGCGTCGCGACCATGGCGAGCGCCGATCTCTTGATTCTGCTCTCCGATGTGCCTGGACTCTACACCGCGCCGCCGGCGGAAAACCCCGGGGCCGAGCTTGTTCCAGTGGTTGCGCGCGTGGATGAAACGATCGAGGCGATGGCCGGCGGCGGGTCGCCGCTGTCGCGCGGCGGCATGCGCACCAAGATCGAGGCGGCGAAAATCGCGACGATCGGCGGCACCCATATGCTGATCGCCGACGGAAGGGTCGAGCATCCCGTGTCGCGCCTCAATGATTCGGTGCCTTGCACCTGGTTCCTGACCGGCTCCAACCCGGTCACCGCGCGAAAAAAATGGATCGCCGGTTCGCTCGAACCGCGCGGTGCCTTGCATGTCGATGCCGGAGCAGCAAAGGCAATCGCGAACGGCAAGAGCCTGCTGCCCGCTGGCGTAACGCGGGTCGAGGGTAATTTCACGAGCGGCGATTGTGTGTTAATCCGCGATGCCCGCGGGGCCGAGATCGGGCGCGGCCTCGTGGGCTACGACGCGAGCGAGGCGGTCTTGATCGCCGGACGCAATTCGCAGGACGTCTTAAGCTTGCTCGGCACTCCGGGGCGTGCGGCAATTGTTCATCGCGACGACATGGTCCTTTCCGGGGGCCAATTTGCCGCAACGGCGAGGGCTACGAATGGAAAGTCTTAAAACGATCGAGGGGGCCCATCGCGAGACCGATACCGCAGAGGTGATGGCTGACATCGGCCGTGCGGCCCGCGCCGCCGCGCATGCGCTTTCGCTTGCTTCGACCGAGACAAAGAACCGCGCCCTCCGCCACGCGGCCGTGACAATACGCGCGCGAGAGAGAGACATCCTGGCCGCCAACGGACACGACATGGCGTCCGCCAAGGCCAGCGGCACGACGCCCGCTTTCCTCGACCGGCTGGCTCTCGATCGCTCCCGCGTCGAGGCCATGGCAAGCGGTCTCGATGCCATCGCCGCTCTTCCCGATCCCGTAGGCCGCGTGCTCGCGCGGTTCGAGCGGCCGAACGGGCTTTCGATCGAGCGGGTCGCAACCCCGCTCGGCGTTATCGGCGTCATTTATGAAAGCCGCCCGGCGGTGACGGCGGACGCCGGCGCGCTCTGCCTCAAGGCCGGCAATGCGGTAATCCTGCGCGGCGGTTCGGAAAGCTTTTTTTCCGCGCGGTGCATCCATGAATGTCTCGCTGCGGGTCTCGATGAAGCAGGTCTTCCAACGGCCGCGATAACCCTTGCGCCAATAAAGGACCGCGCGGCGGTCGGCGAGATGCTCGCGGGACTAAATGGCAATCTCGACGTGATCGTGCCGCGCGGCGGCAAGAGCCTCGTCGCCCGTGTCCAGGCCGACGCAAGAGTCCCGGTTTTCGCGCATCTCGAAGGCATCGTACATGTGTTCGTCGATCGCGACGCCGATCTGAAAAAAGCAGAAGCAATTGTTTTCAACGCCAAGCTCCGGCGCACCGGTATTTGCGGCGCGGCCGAGACTTTGCTCGTCGATCGCGCCTGCGCGCGCACGCATCTCGCGCCGCTCGTCAAAATGCTGCTCGATGCCGGCTGCGCCGTGCGCGGGGATGCCGCCACGCTTGCCGTTGACGCGCGGGTCACGCAAGCGAGCGAGGCGGATTGGACCACCGAATATCTCGACGCGATCATTTCCGTGCGTGTTGTCGAAGGCCTCGATCAGGCCATCGCGCACATCGAGACCTTTGGTTCGCATCACACCGATGGCATTGTGACCGAAAATCAGGCAACGGCGGAGCGGTTCTTGAAAGAGGTGGATTCGGCCATTGTGATGCACAATGCTTCGACGCAATTCGCTGACGGCGGCGAGTTTGGCTTCGGCGCCGAGATCGGCATTGCGACGGGCCGGATGCACGCACGTGGTCCGGTAGGACTAGAGCAGCTGATCTCCTTCAAATATCGCGTTCGCGGTAACGGGCAGATTCGCCCTTGAATCTCGTTGCGCCTGATACCAACTCTCATGGGCGCCCGACTCATGGCGAAGGCCGTCATCTACCATGATGTGATGAGGTCTGGTCGAAGTTTTGCGTTCAGGCGGACGATGATTTTGCGCATGATTGCGACGATGGCGACCATTCTTGGTTTACCGGCTTTGGTCAGTGTCCCGCGTGGCGCGGTCGCTCTTCTTTTCGGCGCGCCAGCCTCTATCGCCGGCCCATTCAACACTGGTTCTCGCCCACATCGGCGTGCCCTTGGCGAGCTGGCGCGAGGTGTTCGCTATTGTCGGCGCGATTTTCGTCGGTGGAATGGCGTTCGTTCGCATGGCGAAGATGGCCATCCCGCCCGTTGCCGGACTAATGGGCACGGTGGCGCCGACTCAGCCACGGATGACGGCCGCGACGAGATAAGGTTGAAACAGGCGGATCCGTCGGCATCGGTTTTAAGCAGGATCGGTGTCGTCTGCTGGTATGCTCGATCGAGGCTAGAGCCTTTCTGATTTTGGCTGAATCGGTGGGGGATTCCCGAATCGGTATAAGTTTGATTCAACATGTGAGCTGGAATGGAGGCCAGCTTGCATGGCGCGAGCTTGTTCTCTTGATTTGCGTGAGCGAGTTGTGGCGGCAGTTTTGCGCGGCCTGTCGTGCCGGGCAGTGGCGGTGCGTTTCTATGTCAGCGTCGCGAGCGTGGTGAAATGGGCCCAGCGGACACGTGCGACGGGCAGCCCAGCCGCCAGACCGATGGGGGCAAGCGGCCCTATCTTTCGGCGAGCCAGCGCAGCTGGCTGCTGGCTCGTCTCGACGAGAAGCCCGATCTGACGTTACATTCGCTCTTAAGAGAACTCGGCGCACGCGGCGTGACCGTGTCCTGCGATACCCTTTGGCGCTTTCTGCGGCGGGAAGGTTTTAGCTTCAAAAAAAGCGTCGCGGCCAGCGAGCAAGAGCGTCCTGATGTCGCCCGCGGGCGGCCCGTATGGAAGCGTTTTCAGGCACGGCTTGCACCCGGGCGTCTCGTCTTTCTCGACGAGACTTGGACAAAGACCAATATGTCGCCACTGCGGGGATGGCGCCGGCGCGGCGAGAGGCTCCATGCCAAGGTTCCTCACGGCCATTGGAAAACCCTGACCTTCGTGGCGGCGTTGCGCTGCAAAGGCATCGATGCGCCGTGCGTCTTCGACGGTCCAATCAACGGCGAAAGTTTCAAGCTTATGTCGAACAAGTGCTCGCTCCGGCGCTGCGCCCCGGCGACATCGTTGTCATGGATAACCTCGGCTCGCACAAAGGCAGCGCGATCCGCCGCGCCATTCGCGCTGCTCGCGCCCATCTCTTGTTTTTGCCGCCGTACTCGCCGGACCTTAATCCAATCGAGCAGGTCTTCGCAAAACTCAAGACTTCTCAGAAAAGCCAAGAGCGCACCGTCGATGGCCTCTGGCGGCGCATAGGCGGTCTCCTCGATGCCTTCACTCCCGGCGAATGCGCCAACTATCTCCAAAACGCAGGATATGCTTCCATCTAAATCGGAGAGGCTCTAGAGCGGCGCGGCCCCGAAGCGCGCTGACCATTTCGGGCCATTTACCCGGCGACAATCGAGCCGTCATAGCAGCGGTCATCGATGCGCGGTGTTCCGGTCGAGGAGCGAGGCCTCCCTTTTCTACGCCACGGACTCTTTCTGTACGCTTCAACTCTGCGCCCCCTTGTTCTTGGCGAAGACCGGCCGGCCGCTTCCAGAAGAGACGCGCAACTATGTCGCCACGCTCGCGCCCGTGATCGGCGTGCCTGGCGTTCCGTACCATTCTGCCGGTGCTTCAACGGCATCACAATTGACGGCTGGCGCCGCTCATGACGGCCGAGAGCACCTGAGATCGCCAAGCAAGAGCAAATTCACGACAGCAATATTGCAATTCGACAATCGTCAAAACGCACAAACTAAGACGCTCTTCGCGATCGTCCGCGCCGTATTCGAGCCAACTTCGGCCAGCGCGCAAACGATCGATATGACCGCGCTCGAACCATCGCCGGCTCGCGCATTGAATGCGACTTCGACTGCGGCAGAAAGTTTGCGAATTCGTGCTTCAACCGTGCCGCAATCGTCGTTGGCTCCAAGCGGTGATGTGCTTTTCGCTGGGCGATCAGCACACACCGGCAAGTGACGGACTGCATGAACCCGCGGCGCGTTTCATCGCATCATGGAGCGCATCATTCGGCGCAGCACTTTGGTACGAACCTAGGGAGGGGTTACTGCCGCCTGTAATCGGGCTTCGCAGCGGATGCCCAGCTCTGAGCCGGCCGAAAAAACTTGCGTTTCTGCTGATAGACTTGCGTCTGTGAAAAAGCACAGGAGCGCGAGTATGGAATCAGCGGGTTGGACGTGTCGATCGACGAGACGGCAATTTGCGTAG
>DATBYR010000340.1:0-21735 GCA_036513565.1 Methylocella sp.
GGCGCTAAGATGCTCGTCGAGAGCTTTTTCGACGAGCCGACTAATACCGTGAGCTACGTCATCCATGATCCGGTCACCAAGCGAGGCGCCGTGATCGACAGCGTCCTCGACTTCGACGCAGCCGCGGGCCGGACGTCGACCGCCTCCGCCGATGCCATGATCGCCCATGCGGAACGCACGGCTGACAATCGATTGGCTTCTCGAAACGCACGCGCACGCCGATCACCTATCGGCCGCGCCATACATCCAGAAAAAACTGGGCGGGAAGCTCGCCATCGGGCGCGAGATCATCACGGTCCAGAAGGTGTTCGGAAAGATCTTCAACGTCGGGACCGAGTTCGTGCGCGACGGCTCGGAATTTGACCGGCTCTTCGACGATGGCGACCGATTTTCGATTGGCGACATCCCGGCGATCGCGCTGCATGTTCCTGGCCACACGCCGGCGGACATGGCCTATGTGATCGGCGCCGTCGTCTTTACCGGCGATACACTGTTCATGCCTGACTATGGGACTGCGCGCGCCGACTTCCCCGGCGGAGACGCGCGGCAACTCTACCGGTCGATCCGTCGTCTGCTGTCTCTGCCTGACGAGACCAGGCTTTTCCTGTGTCACGACTACAAGGCGCCCGGGCGGGACGCCTTCGCGTGGGAAACCACGGTCGGCGCCGAGCGGACGAAAAACGTTCACGTCCATGAAGGTGTGAGCGAAGAGGATTTCGTCGCCATGCGCAAGCAGCGCGACGCCACGCTCCAAATGCCGAAGCTCATCATTCCCTCCGTGCAAATCAACATGCGGGCCGGGCAGCTTCCGCCCGCCGAAGAGAATGGCGTCACTTATCTCAAGGTTCCAGTGAACCTTCTCTAAGTCTTCAACAGGAGAGTCCCATGATTAAAAATGTCGGCAGCATCGACCGCGCGGCGCGCATCAAAATGCGATTGCTGCCCAAAGAGAGCGCATGAACCAAGCAAAAGGGAGCGAAACATGTCCAACAAATCGGCGACGGCAGGCGGCGAGCCTCGTGATGTCGTGATCGTAGGGGGCGGCGCCGCCGGAATTGCCACGGCGGCGAGCGTTTTGGCACGGCGGCCGGACCTCGATATTTTGGTCGTCGAGCCGCAGACAAAGCACTATTATCAACCCGGCTGGACGCTCGTCGGCGGCGGTGTTTTTACGGCGGCCAGCACCGAACGGGACGAAGAAAGCGTCATGCCCCGCCGTGCCCACTGGCTCAAGAGCGCCGTTGCGGCATTCGCGCCCGAGACCAATGAAGTCATCCTCGACAACGGCGAGCGAATTGCTTATCGCATGCTCGTCGCGGCGCCCGGCATCAAGCTCGATTGGGGCGCCATCGAAGGCCTTCCCGAGACGCTGGGCAAGAACGGCGTCACATCCAACTATCGCTTTGACCTTGCGCCCTACACTTGGCAGCTTGTGCAAGAGCTCCGCGGCGGACGCGCGCTCTTCACGCAACCTCCCATGCCAATCAAATGCGCCGGCGCCCCGCAAAAGGCGCTTTATCTCTCCTGCGATGAGTGGTTCCGGAACGGACACCTTAAGAACACAACCGTCGAGTTTCACATCGCCGGCGCCGTGCTCTTCGGCGTCAAGGATTATGTCCCGGCGCTGATGGAATATATCAAGAAATATGGCGTGGCACTCAACTTCAATAGCCGTCTCGTCAGGATCGACGGTTCCGCCAAGAAAGCTTGGTTCGAGGTGACCAAGGACGACAAGAAGGAGACCATCGAACGCGGCTTTGACATGATCCATGTCTGTCCGCCGCAGCTCGCTGCGGACTTCGTCCGCGCGAGTCCCTTGGCCGACAAGGCCGGCTGGATCGAGGTCAACCAAGATACCTTGCAACACGCGCGTTTCGCCAATGTTTTCGGACTCGGAGACGCCTGCTCCGCGCCGAATGCCAAAACCTGCGCTGCGGCCCGCAAGCAAGCGCCGGTCGTGGCGGAGAATGTGCTGTGCGTTCTTGCCGAGAAGGCGCCACACGCCACCTATGACGGATATGGATCGTGCCCATTGACCGTGGAACGCGGCAAGATCGTATTTGCCGAATTCGGTTATGGCGGCAAACTGCTGCCGACCTTCCCCAAATGGCTCATCGACGGCACGCGGCCGCAACGTCTCCCTTGGTTAATCAAGGCGAAGATACTTCCGCCCATCTACTGGAAGGCGATGTTGAAAGGACGCGAGTGGCTCGCTCGTCCTTCAATCGTCCTGGCGAACGCCGCGCCAAAGAAATCGTCCTAACCCGAAGGGCCGACCATCTCGTCAATCGCCTGCACGTTTGTGAAATCGAGAGCCATCGCCAGCGCTGGTCCCTGAGAATGTTGCCTCAAGGTGATGGCTCTCCCGCATAGCTGTCAAGTTCGTAACGCCCTGCCGGGCCTCACCGGCCGCGCGGATGCGCGGAGCGGTAGGCTTCGAGAAGCCTTGCGCTATCCACGGCGGTGTAGATTTGGGTCGTCGAGAGCGAGGCATGGCCCAAAAGCTCCTGGATCGCGCGGAGATCGCCGCCGCGCTCCAGAAGATGCGTCGCGAAGGAATGGCGCAGCGCATGCGGCGTCGCGCTATCCGGAAGCCCGAGCGCGCCGCGCACGCGCGCGACGGTAAGCTGGACGACCCTCGGGCCAAGTGGCCCGCCGTTGGCGCCGACGAATAAGGGCTTTTCCGACGCGAGCGCATAAGGGCAAAGCGCAATGTAAGCTTCGATTGCTTGGCCGACCGGTGCAATGATGGGCACGGCGCGGGTCTTTTGGCCCTTGCCGCTAACTGTCAGAACGTCGCGCGCGCCAACCGGCGCCTCGAAGCGCTTGATCGCCAAGGCTTCCGAAATGCGGAGGCCCGCGCCATAGAGCAGGCTCAAAACGGCAGCATCGCGTGTGATGATCCATTGGGGCCTGTTTTCTCCGGCCCGTGCGTCCACGCCAACCAGCCGGCGTGTCGCCTCGATGCTCAATGGCTTTGGCAGGCCGCGCTTGATCCTTGGCGGGCGCAGCGCCGCGAAGGCTAGGGCCTTGCCCTTGCCATTGCGTTCGAGATAGCGCGCGAAGGAGCGCAGGCCCGCGAGCTGGCGCAGAAGCGACCGGCTCCCCGCGCCAAGGCCCCGCCGCGCCGCCAAAAAGGCGCGCAGATCCGCCGGCGCGAGGCCCGCGAATGTGGCAAGCGAGGGAGGCTCGCCGAAATGCACCGCCGCGAAGTGCAAGAATTGCCGCAAATCCCGCGTGTATGAGGTCGCCGTATGCGGCGAGACGCGGCGCTCGCCGGCAAGATGGGCGAGCCAGTCTCGCGCCTGCGCCGCAAGTTCAGGATCGGCGGGCAAAACATCAGGCAATGCGTTTGCCCATGGTGCGAGGGATGATCATGCTTGATCATAGCACGCGTCTGTCCTAACAATTGATTGTCGAGGCGACAATCCCCTGCCCTATCCGGCGAGCGTCAATTCATGCGGTTACGCGCCGATTTTTGGGTGGCGGCATATCTCAGACGCTGCGCGCAAGAAGGCGCCTCTGCCGTGCTGCGCCGCCGGGGTGCTCCGGAAGCCGGCGCGATTTTTGTCAAGATCGACAGGCTCGACGGTTCCGCCGCTTTGTTCGGACCGGCACCGCAGTGCGAATTGAAGGATGGCCAAGACCGGCTTTTCGCGAGGCTCCATCGCGACCCCTGGATCGATCCGGCCGAAGCCGAACAAAAACTCGCCCGCCAGATCGGGTTCGATCCGGATGTTTGGATCGTCGAGACGGAGGACAGGCAGGGCCGCTGTTTTCTCGATATCGCCGGGTGATCTGGCGCGGATCGCGCCAAAATGTTTCAAGACGGCGGTATCTATTTCAAGGTGGATCAACTGAAGAGATCGCGCAACGGGACTATCAAGTTTTGTCCCAAGTCGTTCGGTCGGCCGTGATGGCTGAATTGCGGCGGCACGGCCTCGGACAACCCCCAGCGCCATAGCAACGTGATCCTAACGAACATTTTCAGGCGGCTAGATACTGATTGATATCCCTTGAAAGCGCCTCAATCAGAGCACGTTGAGCTTGGGACTTTTCGTCGGGAGGAAGGCCGTCCGAAATCTTGAGAGCCAACCCTATATTCTGAGTGAAGACCAATTTTCGGTGATAATCCGCCATTTTTGCAATGGTTTGGTTGTATAAATAGAAAAACACTGCGGAAATGAACTCTCCGAGGATGCCCGCGCCGGCAGATACCGTCGCCGAGTTCGTCTTACCAAGTAAACTCAGAAAAATGCCAACGATAATTAGAAGGAGCGAAACGACGGCCGAGGAAAGCGCGAAGTTAAAGCTCTTGTCGGCTTGTAGCTTCGTCTGAAGGTAATACGCATCGATATATTTGAAATTTATCCTGACAAGATTGGTAACAAAGTCTTGTTCTAGTTCACCTTGAATTTGTTCCGACGTCTTTCTTATACTTTCTACTTTCTCCATTCCGCGCGTAAGGTTGAACATCGCCTTTCTGGTAAGGAGAACTGTAATGTATACAACAGAACCAAAAACTACTGAAAATATTGACCCGGCAACAATCATCGCTCCTATTTGCTCAAGGGTTAATTTCTCACTGTCAGCATAAATTCCTATGGCCACGAAAAAGCCAAGAAACAAAGCAGATGATACAATAGTACCAAAATAATGTTTCCCCGAAAAATGGGGCACTTGAGCTTCGAAATCACTTGTGGCGACGGTCATAGGCGCTGTTCCTACCGAGTTTCACGGCGCATTCTCAGATCGCGCTGCGAGCGGCCCCGCAATAATGGTGCATTGGTCCATGTAGTCGACTTTTTCGAATTTAGCCGTAACGGACCGGCTGGCGTTGTTTAGGAACTGCCAACATAACAGGAAGGTCGCCGCCGAACAAACTTTCTTCGCGAGACCAGTGTGGTGCATAGTGATACTTGGAAACATTTTTGCACGATTGACAGTGTGGGCAAATATGCTGCCGGCCACGGGGCCTGCATTGAAAATGGGCGCTGCTGCCCCGCAAAAACGGAGATCCCCGGCTTGAAGCGCATCGTGCCAGCGCGAAAAAAGCGCCAGAAACGCGATCCGACAATGCTCGTCGGCGCCGGCGCTGTTGAACTCGTCAAGCGCGGCGCCTCGCGCTACGCCTTCAGCGATCCCTATCATATCGCGATCGAACTGAGCTGGAAGGGATTCGCGCTCGCGTTCGCCGGATTGGAACTCGCGATCAATGTCGTCTTCGCCTTGCTCTATCTCGCGTCGCCAGGTAGCGTTGCCAATATGCGGCCGGGCTCGTTCTCCGACGCATTCTTCTTCAGCATCGAGACGCTTGCGACCGTGGGTTACGGAACCATGGCTCCTGCGACGCTCTATGGCCACGTTGTCTCGGCGATTGAAATCGTCTGCGGCATGGTTTTCACCGCGATCATGACCGGTCTTTTGTTCGTCCGCTTTTCAAAGCCGAGACCGAAAATCCTGTTTGCCGATCGGGCCGTCGTCACGAGCCATAATGGCTCGCCAACCTTGATGGTGCGCGTTGCCAATGGGCGCATGACCTTGCTGACCAACGCCATGGTGCGGCTCGGCGTGCTGTTGTTCGAAGAAAGCGCGGAGGGCCATTCGCTGCGCCGCCTGCACGATCTCGCGCTGTCGAACGCGAGTCTCCCTTTATTCGCGTTGACTTGGACCGTGATGCACGCAATCGACGAAAAAAGCCCGCTCGCCGGCTACGATGCCGAGCGGCTCACGGAGGGCGACGCGCGCCTATTTCTGAGCATCGAGGCACGCGATCACGCAATTGGCGCCTTTGTCCATGACATGCGCATTTATACCGCCGTCGACGTCTTGTTCGGAATGCACTATGCCGAAGCGGTCACGCTCGACGATCAAAAGCGGCCGGTCGCCGATCTCACCCGCTTGAGCCTGGTCGAGCCGGACACGGCCGCTGCGTGAGCCGGCATTCACTCGGGCGCATTCTCGATCGGATCGTAGCGCTTCACGTCGAAGCCAAACATGTCGAACGAGCGCCGCATGTGCTCCGGCAAGGGCGCGGTGACGTCGAGCGTGCCGCCACCGGGGTGCGGCAGGATCAGGCGGCGCGCCAAAAGATGCAGCTTGCGGTCGACCGCGCCGGGTATCGTTCGCAGCGGATCGTTGCGGCGCGGATCGTTGCCTGGCATTGTGCCATATTTGCGATCGCCGATGACCGGATGGCCGATCGCCTCTGCATGAGCGCGCAGCTGATGGGTGCGCCCGGTTATGGGTTTAAGCGAAAGCCAGGCCAGCCGCGGCGCGATTTTATCGACAATCGCGTAATAGGTCACCGAATGGCGGGCATCCTCGTCGCCATGCCGGGCGACCCGCATTTTTTCAAGATTTTCGCGCCCCTCTTCGTCACGGCGTGCAGGCCGGGCGTGGCCCATGCCCTCACCCTTCGCCAGATAAAGGGAGATGCGGCCTTGCGCCGGCTTGGGCACGCCCTCAACGAGTGCCCAATAGATTTTTCTTGCCTGCCGCGAGCGAAAAATTTCGCCGAGACCGGCGGCGATTTTCCGGGTCTTCGCGACGAGCAAAACGCCCGAGGTATCGCGATCGAGGCGGTGCACCAGCACAGGCCGGTCGCCGCGCTCGTTCGGCATCGAGGCGAGCATCCCATCGATATGACGCGTCGTTCCCGAGCCGCCTTGCACCGCTAGCCCGCAAGGCTTGTCAAGCACCAGGAGATCGCGGTCCTCGTAAAGGATCATGTCTTGGAGCGCGCGCAAATCCGTTGACGAAACCTCTCGTACCGGCGCCACCGGCGCATCGAGCTCCAACGGGGGGATGCGCACGCGTTGGCCCTTCGCGAGCCGCGTCCCGGTCTTCACTCGGGCGCCATCGACGCGCACCTCCCCGGTGCGCACGATCTTGTTCAAGTGAGAAAGAGCAAGCATTGGCATGCGGCGCTTGAACCAGCGGTCAAGGCGCATGCCCTCTTCGTCCTCGCCAACCTCGAACGTTTGAACGCTCACGAGGCATCTCCTAGACCCTAATTGTATTCATCATCGTTCGCGAAACCGGCTTCCGCGCCGGAAATAATACTCTATGCCAAATGCAGATCGACCGCCTTGGGTCCCTTGCCCTTCTTGTCCGCCTCGATCTCATAGCTCACGCGCTGCCCTTCGTTCAAGGAGTTCAAGCCGGCGCGCTCGACCGCGGCGATATGCACGAAAATATCGCGTCCGCCGCCGTCTGGTTTTATAAAGCCATAACCCTTGTCCGCATTAAAGAATTTGACGGTTCCTCGCTGCGGCATGGAACGCATTCCTTCCAATCGTTTTTGCCTCATCCGGTAGGGCCGCCGCTCGCCGGCTCGACTTCGCCGGGAGGCGGAACCGATCCCACGAAAGTGGGGCAGCCACGTGCTTTGGCAAGCGGCCTCATTCCTCGCTTGGCCAATCGCCTTCGCGAAGTCTCACAAGATGGGCGGCACCGAGATTTCCCGCACGCGGCACCCTTGCCGGCTGACCTCCGGGCAGGCGTGAAAATCGCGCAGATCCTTGGAAAAACAAATCCTCACTTCCTGCAGGACGCCGCTGGTGCAAGCGATGCCCAGCATGCCCGGCCGTAGCCGGGAGTTGGCCGCGATGAAAGCGCGCGTGATATCGATCGGCGTCCAGGTCTGTTTCTCCTTGGCGGCGACAAACGGCGCGGGAATGACGATTGAATCGCGCGCGCGCCGCACATCGGCGAAATAGTCGGTAGGACTCTTGCCGGAGCAGGTGCCGTGCTTCTGCCATTCGTGCCGGGCAAGGCCTTCATTGGGATAAAGTCCTTGCGCGCCTTGCAGCGCCATGCGTGACGGAAACCGGGCGGCGGGACCGCAGTCCGACGGATAGCCATGCTCATACTGGGGCCACAGCCCATGCACGACGAAGCCGAGATCAGCGCCAGCATTGCATTGGCCGCGCGCCCTCGCGCCCGCGGGCGACGCGCAAAAGCCCGAAGACCAGGAGAGCGAAAGAACGTAAAAATCGAAATCTCCGGGCGTGCTCGCGGCGCCGCCCAACGCTTGGACTCTTAGCGGCAAGAAAGGCGCCGGGCCGGTGCAGCGATCCGGCCCGCATAAAGCGGCCAGCGGCTCGGCCCGCGAGGGGCAAACCCACGCGAGCGCAGCAAAGACAATAAGGACTGGCAAAAAACCAGCCAAATTGCTTGAGGGCAGCCTAGCCAACATTATCGGTAACTCCGCTCACGGCCGCGCCATTTTGCAGTTGGGCGCATAGGCATCGTTGCGGTCGAGTCCGCCGACGCACCACTCGACGCCGAAACCAAAGCCTATGATGCCAAGATCCTCGTTGATCGAATAGGAAACCTGATGCGATTTTTCATCGTTCAAGTAAGCCCGCGCGCTGCAATAACGGCGGGGAATGTAATCCTCGCCGTTCGTTTTGTAGCCTATTTCCTTGACTTTTTCGAAGCCCAGGATCTCAAGGCCGGTGTTCCAAAACTCGGCTTCACGATCATGGAAGCGCCCCTGTATCCTTTCGAAAACGGCGGGATCGTCGCAAGCGGGCAATACACCGTCGTAGGGACTATACCGCCGCTCCGCCGGAACCAGCGGGCGCGCGGCGGCCGCCCCAAGGGACGCGCCGGCGGCGACAATGCACCCCGCGCAAACGGTCAAAAAATTCCGCGCGAAAGGCAAACTTGAGATTTGTCTTACCATAACCGGCTATGCCTCGATCCGTCCATTTGCAGGCTTTTCGCGAAACGCCGCGTGTCAGCCGCGGTTATAGACATCCTGGAGCCGGACAATATCGTCGTCGCCGAGGTAGGAACCGGTCTGCACCTCGATCAATTCGAGGTCGATCCGGCCGGGATTCGCCATTCTATGCACGCAACCTATCGGCAAATAGATCGACTCGTTCTCGTGCACAAGATGAACCTCATTGTCCCGGCTGACCTCAGCCGTTCCCTTGACGACGACCCAATGCTCGGCACGATGGAAATGCTTTTGCAGGGACAAGCGCTCGCCTGGCTTCACGACGATTCGTTTGACTTGGTAGCGCGCCCCGGAATCGACCGATTGATAATAGCCCCATGGCCGGTAGGAGCGCTTATGTTCCAGCGCCTCGGGGCGATTTTCGGTTTTCAGGCGATCGACCAGTTGCTTGACGCTATCGCCCTGCGTCTTGTTGAGCACCAAGACCGCATCCTGGGTGGTAACGACAATGACATCGTCGACGCCGACGACGGTCGTCAAATGTTCGTCGGAGCGAACATGAACGTTTGACGCATTCATGACGACACCGCGGCCCCGGATCGAATTGCCCTTGCCGTCGCGTTCCGACAATTGCCAGACCGCCTCCCAATTGCCTACATCCGACCAGCCAATGTCGGCGGGGACGACCGCGGCCTTGCCGGTGCGCTCCATGACCGCGAAGTCAATCGATTTCTTCGGCGCTCTGGCGAAGGCTTCCGCGTCGAGGACCAAAAAATTCAAATCCTGTTTGGCCTTGGCAACGGCTTCCGCCGCCGCTGCCGCCATGTCCGGCTCGAAATTTCGCAACTCCTCGAGCATTACATCGGCGCGAAAGAAAAAATTGCCGGAGTTCCAGAGATAATGCCCGGCGACATATTTTTCCGCCGTGGCGGCGTTGGGCTTTTCGACGAAGGCCTCGGCCTTGAACACGTCGCCGCGGGGCGTTACCGTCTTTCCCGGCTTGATATAGCCGTAGCCAGTGGCGGGCGCATCCGGCTTGATGCCGAGCGTCACGATATAGCCTTGCGCCGCCGCATCGGCCGCCGTTTTGCACAAGGCCACGAAACCTGGTCCATCGCGTACCACGTGATCGGCGGCAAGAACCGCGACGATCGTGTCCGGCCCGGATTGCGCCGCGAGTTCGGCGGCAACCGCCACCGCTGGCCCGGAATCACGCCGGACCGGCTCAAGGACAATCCGCGCCTCGCGCTTGATCTTCTGCAATTGCTCGGCGACGAGAAAACGATAATCGTGATTGGAAATGACAATCGGCGTTTCGAACACGCCGCCGGCAAGCATTTCGGCCGCCATCTGGAAGGTGGAGTGCGGGCCAACGAGAGAAATGAATTGCTTCGGCAGGCTTTCCCGCGACTCTGGCCAAACCCGCGTTCCCGCGCCGCCGCACATGATGACCGGAAGGATTTTCACGTTTTCCCGCTCCCTCGCGAAGAATATCCGTATACCGTTCCCAAACCTGTTCTATGACATATTGGACAAATGCGCCGGTTCCTGAGCACCGCACAATCATAGAAGCTTGCGCGGAAAATGTCGCCTGTTTCCAAGTGCCGGTCCGGAATGAGAATATTTTTTTCGTTTGGACGAGAAGGCGATCGAATCACGCGTCGTTCCGCGCAAAACTGCAACAGATTGTTCACGTTGTTCGGGGCAAACAGAGCATCGCCGCGGTCCCAAACAAAAAGACGCCCTGACCTAAGCCAGGGCGCCCCTACACTCTTTGCGATCATCGCGAATCCCGCGAACGCCGCTATCTCGATCAACGAATCTGACATTAGCGTTAGCGATGACCCGCGGCCCTGTCAATGTCGTCCACGGCTTTTGCCGTTCTTTCGTTAACGATCCACGCGAACCTGTCCCTGTCGAACAAATACAGCGCAAGCGCGTCCACGGTAACGATCCTGCCTAAATCGCCATCCTTGGCGATGTATGTCCTCGCCTTCTCGGCAAAATCGACTAATTTTGCTCGGTCTCGAAGGTCAAACGTAATCCCCCGTTTCGCAAGCGCACCAGCAATTTCGGTCGAAAATTCGAAGGCCTGGTCGCCCGTTACGGAGCGAAGAGCATTCGATTCCTCCGACATCTCATCGCGTATCCGGATGAACTCTTGATCAACCAGATAAAACAACGCCGAGAGCGTGGACATCCTTCTAAGTAGCTCGTAGGGTGCCTTTCTTTCTTCAGTGTAAGCGATGTCCCAATTCACTACGCTCCAGACGTCCATGAGGGCGCTTCGTATCTGGATTTCAAATGCACAGTCAGAGAAATATATCTGAGTGACGCTTGTTTGGATCGGGTCCGCTACCAGGTGCAAAGCCGCGTATCCGAAATTGCCGTAATGTTTCGGCTTTCGGTGATCGATCCGCTCTATGTCACGTAACGAAAAATTCTTGGCGAGTAACGCCTCCACTTCATCAATCTGGTCCGAGAACTTACAGGTTATCCTGACACCCACCAAGTCCGTCAGGATCCTCTCTGGCGGTTCGCCGTTGAGGATTCGGGAACAATACGGGGAATTCTCGTCTGCGCATTTCCTTCGAATCTTGTCGATAGCGCTGGCAAGGGGCTTGGGACGCGCTTCCACGATGAGCGACGAATACCCGCAGCGGCATAGCAATCGCTCAAAATATCCCCTTAGGAATTCGGCATCGCCCACCGAGGTCGGCTACTCTAGACCCGTAGAACGCCGTTATTGCCAAGACTCCAATTTCGGTGGCGCGCACGCGATCATCGTTGGACACGCTCACCCCCAGAGACATCAAAGGAAGTCCTTGTAGATCGCTCGAGCCAACCCACGGTGAAGCCGATAGTTACCGTCTAGTCTGACCTGGGGCCTAAAGTCACCTTCGGCTTTAGCGTCGGCGTAGGTTTTCCAGATGATGCGGTCCGCACCCTGTGCCTCATAAAACACTAAGCCGAGTTCATACAACAACTGCAAAAATCTCTCAGACTTCCCAAACATTTCAGGAATAGAAATCTTCGATGCCTCCAAATAGGTAATGTATTGATTATACGCAGCCGCAAAATCTTCGTGTGAGAACGTTGGAAGCCGCCTTCGAAAAGTGATTCCTGGATTGCGGGTCGAGGGCGTCTCGATTTGTGGCAACCTTTGCTCAAGATGATGAAAAAATTGTATAAAGACAATGTAGTCGCTCACATCTGTATAAAAAGCAAGACTGTCCCGAATTTCCCCAAGCAAATAATCATTAAAGTAGTTACGGAACTGCGGGATTCTTGTGTATTTCGGGTCAAAATACGGTGCCTTGCCATCGTTGTGGGCCATGGCAACTATCCGCCAATAGTCCAGATAATAAATGATGTCCCGTGGCCTATTAAATGTATTTCGCAATATACCGATAAATGAATCATCCTTTTTTTCGCCAACCTTCGAGTCTGAAGGCATGTGCTCTATCTTGTCTGGCAAGTAAGCGCTCCAGCACTCTCCAACGAGGTAGTCTTTTCTCGGGAAGAATGACTGCTGGGTGTATAATAGGTAATCAGCAATTCGAAACAAGAGTGAACTCGTATAGTACTTAAATCTCACCTGATAAGATATTTGAATAGTATTGACGCGCCAGATATTGTTGACATTTTGCAGTTCCAGGCGCTCAAAGATGTCCGGGCGAACAAGAACAATAACACGGAACCACGCCGACATTTCGCCTGGAAAGCCCTTATAATTTAATTGCCACATTGCGTTGATCAGATTCGTCACATTCGCGATGTGACCCTCGTGAGATCCGACACCCTCAGTAGGTCTAACGTCGAGTCCGTCTATGAAAAGGAAGGTTTTCTTCGGCGGAGCGGTCAGAACAGATAATATGCGCAACAAGTAGGTCTGCATTGATCGAAGATAGAAGCTGAACTGAGACAGGTCGACCACCTCTTGGTCGAGGAAAACTCGCGCAGCCCCCTTCATTTGGGAGAAGAGCACTTTGAAGGCTGAAAAAACTGTGAAATCAAAGGCGTTAAAGGACAGTCTATTCAGCTTGTCGATAAAATCTCGCTGTTCAGGAGGAATCGGCTGACCATTCTCCATCGACTTCTTTATCAACTGGAAACAAATTAATAGTGCGACGAGCGCCCGCCACATTTCTCCGAAATCCGACGGGTCAAAATCTGGAATAGTCTTGGTGAAGTTGTAGAAGCGCGAGAAGTCTTCCTTTTGCAAGAATATGGATTGTCCTACCGTATCATCATCGAGCCCGTTGATAAAATATGTCGCCAGGGCGGTCTTACCAGTCCCCTTGTCGCCAATGACGAAGTATACTGGCTCGGATTTGAGCTTATTTATTTGTTGAGAGTCAGGAAAATATATCGTCTTAAAGCGCTCTATCTCAAGCGGAGATTGATATTGTCTCGCGTCCGGAAATCCGAATTTGAGTCGTTCAATTGGGATCATAATCATAAGCCTATCGTGCCCACGGATGGTGGCTTTCGGAAACGTTTGCGTTAAAGCGCCCGACGCCAGTGTTAACGCATCGCGTGGAGCCGGTCTATGGGGTGTTTGGGCGATTGCCTTGCTACATCTACGCCGCGCTGGCGTTTTCTCGGTCGAGGGCTTCGACATGCGCGCCAGACGCAAGCGCAAACAACCGCCGGAATGAAATGGCAGAGGGCGGCAACCCCACTTTGACGGACGACGGCGCGGCCATAGTGGAAATTCTCTTGCCGGTCGCGATCGATCATTCCTATTCCTATCTCGTTCCGCGCGGCATCGCCGTCGCGCCGGGCGATTTTGTCGAAGTGCCGCTCGGCACGAGAACGACCAATGGCGTCATCTGGGACGCGCGGCTGGGGACGCGCGAGCGGGCAAATCTGAAAGCCGTTGCCGCGCGCCTCGACATTCCGCCGCTTCCCGCCAATTTGCGAAGATTCATCGATTGGGTCGCGCGCTGGACCTTGAGCCCGCGCGGCATGGTGTTGCGCATGGCGATCGGCGCGGCATTTCAAGCAGGGCCTGAACCGGCGCGCGCCGGAGTCCGCCTCAAAGGCCCGCCGCCACCGCGCATGACCCCCGCCCGCGCGCGCGTCCTCGCCGCGGCGGAAGGCGGCCTTGCTTTCTCCAAGGCGGCGCTCGCCGAGGCCGCTGCCTGTTCGAGCGGCGTCATCAACACGTTGATCGACGAAGGCACGCTTGAGACAATCGCGCTGCCGCCCGAGCCGGCGGCGCGTCCTTGCGATCCGGCTTTTGCCAGGCCATCCCTCGAAGCCGCGCAGGAAAACGCCGCGTCCATTTTAACGGAACGCGTACAAGCCCGCCCGTTCTCGGTGACCCTGCTCGAAGGCGTTACCGGCTCCGGCAAGACGGAGGTTTATTTCGAGGCCGTCGCGGCGGCTCTTGAAGCCGGACGCCAAAGCCTGATCCTCATGCCCGAGATCGCGCTCACCGCGCAATTTCTCGACCGTTTCGCGGCGCGCTTCGGGGCGCGTCCGGGGGAATGGCATTCAGGCGTCAGCGCGCGGAAGCGCGCGCGGCTCTGGCACGCGGTGGCCCAGGGCGACGTCAAGGTCGTTATTGGCGCGCGCTCGGCGCTGTTTCTTCCCTTCGCGGATCTCGCAACGCTCATCGTCGATGAAGAACACGAGGCCGCCTATAAGCAGGAGGACGGCGTCGCCTACCACGCCCGCGACATGGCCGTGGTGCGCGGCCAAATTGAGAAATCGGCCGTCGTCCTCGTCTCGGCGACGCCTTCGATCGAGAGCCGCGTCAATGCCGCCCAGGGCCGCTATGGCCATCTCCGGCTCGCCGCCCGTTTCAGGGCGAAGGCGCTGCCAGAGATCGCGGCCATCGATCTTCGCGTCGAAGCGCCGCGCGACAAATGGATCGCGCCAAGGCTCAATGAGGCTATTTCAAAGGTGCTCGCGCATGGCGAACAGGCGCTGTTGTTTCTCAACCGGCGGGGCTACGCGCCTTTGACTCTCTGCCGCGCGTGCGGACATCGTTTTCAGTGCCCCAACTGCACCGCCTGGCTTGTTGAACACCGTTTCCGGCGGGCGCTGATGTGCCATCATTGCGGCCATATCGAACGAAGGCCCACGATTTGCCCGGCCTGCGAGGCGGTCGATTCGCTCGCCGCCTGCGGCCCCGGCATCGAGAGATTGGCCGAGGAAGCGGCGACGCTTTTTCCTCAGGCGAGGATTCTCGCCCTATCCTCGGATTTTCCAGGCGGCACGGAGCGTCTGCGCGCGGAAATCGAGGCGATCTCGCGCGGCGAATGCGATATCGTGATCGGCACCCAGCTTGTTGCGAAGGCGCATAATTTCCCGCGTCTTTCGCTGGTCGGCGTGATCGACGCGGATATTGGCTTGACGTCGGGCGATCCGCGCGCCGCCGAGCGAACCTTTCAATTGCTGCAACAGGTGACCGGGCGCGCGGGACGGTTCGAGACCGCCGGACGCGCGCTGGTCCAGACCTGGCAGCCGGAGCATCCGGTCATGCGCGCGCTGTTGTCGGGCGATTGCGAGCGCTTTTACGAGGAGGAAACAAACCAGCGCCGCCGCGCCGGGCTGCCGCCATTCGGGCGTCTCGCCGCGCTTATAGTGTCAGCCAAGGACAGCGCTACGGCCGAGGTTTTTGCGCGCGCCCTGGCCCGCGCCGCCTACACGCTGCCGCCCTCCGAAGGCTGGACGCTGACCCCGGCCGGCGCATTGCCGAAAGAGAACGCGCTGCGTTTGCTCGGGCCGGCCGAGGCGCCGATCGCGGTTATTCGCGGGCGCCACCGTTTCCGGCTATTGGTGCGGGCGCCCCGCGCGGCCGATCTACAAGGTTTTTTGCGCGCCTGGCTTGCCGCTGGCCCACCGGAAAAGGGCGGCATGCGGGTCGCCGTCGATGTCGACCCGCAAAGTTTTTTGTGATCTATACTTGGACGAGGCCGGATGCTAAGATAGTGGCTGCGCGATAGAATTGGCCCAATGTGACGGTGCTCGCGTTGGAGCGCCATGGGAGGGGGAATATGCTCATCCGTTTTTTGTCCGCAGGTTTCATTGCGTCATGCCTGTTCGTGGTTCCCGCCAAGGCCCAGGCTGGATTGGAGGACATCCGCACCTATTGCATGAGCGACATAGAGCGGCTGTGCAAGGGCATCGAGCCCGGCGGCGGCCGGATTATTCAGTGTCTCAAAAGTCATAAGAAGGAAATGAGTGTGGGCTGCGCCCAGGCGCTGCAGAAACTCAAAGCGAAAAAGCAATAGTTCGCCGGGCAAACCCCACGGTTCCCCAAGGCTTTCGGCGCGCTGCTGACCGCTCAATGTGGCACGGCCCCGGCGCGGCGGCGTGCGGGTCGCCGCCGATGTGGACCCGCAAAGTTTCTTGTGATGCCGGAAAGTGCGGCTCCCTACCCTTTCCGGCATTTTGCGTCAGGCTCCGGAGCCGAGTTTTCGCGCACGCAGCTTGAAGCCGAGCGCGAGAAGGCATGCACCGAAAAAGGTCGCATAGGCGCCGACCCACCAGGTCACCACCAAGGCGCCGAACGCCGGCGCCGCGACCAGCACTACTCCGAAAACAATCGAAATGATCCCGCCGAGCGCGAGCCACCAGCGGCCATGGTCCGTGGCGAGATTGAAGGCCGCGCGAAGCTCCAGCACCCCAGAAACTAGGGCCCAAGCCGCGAGGAGACCGACAAAGACGAGAACCGTAAGGCCGGGCAAGGCCATGGCGAGAACCCCCGCCACGATGCCGACGATGCCCTCGAACGTAAGAAATCCCCAACGTTCGTTCCTGTTTGCCGCGCGCACGGCGGCAACAATCGCCAGGATTCCATCGATAATCAGAAAGACCGCGAATAGGCCGACGAGCGACAATAGCGTCGGACCCGGGAAAAGAAACGCAATCAAGCCGATGATGATCCCGAGAACGCCCCGTGCCACAACAACCGTCCAGTTGCGCTTAAGGGTCGAACTGAGGCTGAAATCGAAATCCGGCTTTTCGCCAAAGAAACTCATTGTGCGGTTCCTTTCCTCAAAAACGCCGACACGGGTGCCGCGCGGCTGCTTAACCTTTCAACGTAATGCTGCGCGCGAAAACGTCGAGAGGACGCGCGGCAATTTTGCGCGCATGCCAGCTGGGCTCTGGATGGCGGCGTCCGGCCCGTTTTTCTTGATCTTGGCGGCGATGGTTGCTATGGAATGCAACTCCGGGGATCGTAAGATTGCGACCGCAATAGTTGTCCACTGTAAAATCGCGCCACTCGCTTAGAATTGTCGGTATGACCTGGCAAGCTGACGGCTCCGAATCGATCTAGGGACAGCACGATGATCGCTCTTGAAGCGCAACAAGATCGCGCAATGGCATGGTCCGTCCTTGATCGAAACGACGAGCGGTGGCGTCGCTTGCGGAAACTTGTCTCCGAGCATTCGCTGAGAGTGGGCGATTTCAAGTTATCGTCTGGCCGCCGTAGCCCCTATTTTTTTCAGCTTAGGCAAACCACGATGCTTCCGGAAGGGGCTGCGCTGCTTGGCGAAGTTATCCTTGAATACATGTATCAACATTCCATTGAGTGCGTCGGCGGCCTGGAACTTGGCGCTGTCCCGCTAGTATCATCGGTCGCGGTTATGAGCCATATCAGGGCCTTGCCGATCAACGCATTTTTTGTACGAAAAGCTCCCAAGGAGCATGGCGCGCGCGAAACAATCGACGGGCATCTTCGCGCGGGAGCCGAAGTGCTGATGGTCGACGACGTCGCGACGACGGGCGGCTCGATTTTGAAGGCCGTCGAGGGCATCGAGGGCCACGGCTGCTGCGTCCGTCGCGCGCTCGCCGTGGTGGATCGCGAGGAAGGCGCGGCCGAGAATTTGGCCGCGCATGATATTCAGCTAGCGGCGATTTTTAAGCGAAGCGATTTTCCTGAAATCTGATGGCCGACGCCGAAGATCCATCCAAGAAATACGATCAGGCGTTCTTTCTTACCCTCGCGGCGAAGGGCAAGGAGGCTTGGAACGCATGGCGTCGCGATCCGGCCAATAAAGACGTGCGCGTGACCTTCGCCAGCATCGACTTTTCCGAAGCGCCGAGGGACGAGATCGATTTCTCAGGGTTCGAATTCGGCGACGAAGCGAATTTTGCGGGGTGCAGGTGGCGGGGGCTCGAATGGGAGGAGATCCCAAAAGACCCCAAAGCCTTCAAGCCAGGCCGTGCCTGCTTCACCGGCGCAGCCTTCGGTGAAGGGGCCAGCTTCGGCGGGGCAGCCTTTGATGACTGGGGCACGTTCGACCGCGCGGCTTTCGGTGAGAGGACGGGCTTCGACGGCGCGGTCTTCGGTTACGGGGCCAGCTTCAACGGCGCGGACTTCGGTTACGGGACCAGCTTCGGCAGCGCGGTCTTCGACGGTAGGGCCAGCTTCAACGGCGCGACCTTCGGTGACTTAGCCACCTTTGTTTGCGCGGCCTTCGGTATCCGCGCTAGCTTCACCGGTGCGGACTTCGGTGACAATGCCACCTTCACCGGCGCGGCCTTCGGTCCGGCGGCCATCTTCGCCGACACCCGTTTCAAAGGTTGCGTCGAATTCTCCGGAACGTCCAGCGAGGGATGGAGCAGGTCCCTCGGGCTAACCGCGGAAGAGACGAACGAGAAGGTCAAAGAAGGCGGAATTGCGCTGAAAAAGCGCCACGAGGACTCATGGAAAAGGTGGGGCTCGGGGCCTGATCGGTTCTTAACTATTTCGTTCGCTCACGCGCGCTTCCACGGCGAAGCAAATTTCTCCGGCCGCACTTTCGAGGGGCCGCCGATTTTATCCAGGCGCGCTTTTACTACCCGCCGGATTTTGGTCCTGCGACCAAGTATGCCTGGGCCGATTTCACTGGCGCCTACATTGGTTTTGCTCGCCCCGACCGCCTCCATTGGACTTCCGAAACCAAAATCCCGGTTCAATTCCGCCGTCTTCGGAAACTCGCCGAAGATAGGAAGAACCACGATCTCGAACGCGACCTTTATATCGAGGAACGCAAGGCCGAACGCGGCGTCTACCTCTATCAACTTTTAGAACGAGACGAACTCGACAAGAAGCTGAGTGCTATTGTCGAGCAAAAAAAACACGTCTGGTTAGAATGGAGGCTCCAGCGCAGGGCGCGCAATGCGCACTGGCTCGGCCTCCTTGGCAAACCGTCGCAAGTTGCGCGGCTCGCGATCCACGGCTTCTGGATCGCCGTCATGGGCATCTATTGGGCGCTTGCCGATTATGGCCGCAGTTTTATCCTGCCCGCCGTGTGGCTCGCCTTCAGCGTGTTCGTCTTTTACCGGGGCTATGCCGCAATCCTTGCACCGCTCATGCCGCAAGCGGCCACGCTTGACGCGGCCAGATATGAACACGCGGTGCGGATGGTGGCGCTTGGCAACGCCGTGCCGTTCGTCGGCCCGCTCACGATCGACGCCGAGATCAAGAAGTTTTTATTTTGTCCGAGCGGCGATGTTAGTTGCCTGCCGCCCATTCCCCCCGGAGGCTTTCAGGCGCTAGTAATCGTCCGGAACGTCCTTTCGATCATCCTCGTGTTTTTCATCGGCCTAGCGTTGCGCAATTATTTCAGGATCAAATGACGGTGTTTAACGGTCTGTCTCAAAACCTTAGCGAAGCCGTTGCGCGAACCGTCAATCGTACCAAAATGCTTCACGTGAAACATTTTGGTACGATCGGCTCTTTACCCTTGCAAGCCGAGCGCCGCCTTCACCCGGCGCGAATAGCCATAGACATCATCGCGCAATTGCAGCTCGCCCGATTCGTCGACGAAGGCAGTGAAATATTCGAGATGGACGGGCACGGGTTTTGGCAGATAGACATAGCGCTCCTTGCCGCCGATCATCTTTTTGACCCTCTGCTCGCTCCAGCCATTGGCGCGGCCGAGCACCGTTTCGGCAAAACGGAAAGGATCGTCGACACGCACGCAGCCATGGCTGAACGCCCGCTTTGGCGACGCAAACAACGCCCGCAGGGGCGTATCGTGCATATAGACGGAGTAATCGTTGGGAAACACAAACTTGATCCGCCCCAGCGCATTGCGCTCGCCGGGCGGCTGGCGCACGACAAGATGGCCCGCGCGTGACGAAACCTGGTAGCCGAGCCGGTAGAGATAATCCGGATCGGCGGCCAGGCGGGGGAGCATCTCCTTGCGGATGATCGATTGCGGCACGTTCCAAGCAGGATTGACGATCAGGAATTTCATTGTGTTGGAAAACACCGGCGTCGGGGTTTCCTCCTTGCCGACGACGACGCGGGCGCGCTCGATCACCTCACCGTTTTCAATGACGACGGCTTCATAATCCGGGATATTCACTTCGATATGGGTCTCGCCCATGTCGCGCGGCATCCAACGCCAGCGTTCCATATTGGCGAGGATTTCGGCTTCGAAACTCGAAGGGCCGCCGGACAGAGCCGCGACGGTCCGTGCCGTCAAATTGCCCGAGGCCGGCAGACCATTGGCTTTCTGGAAATCGGCAACCGCCGCCGCGATCCTCGTGTCGTAGACAAGGTCGTCCGCGGCGGCCGCTTCGTCGAGGCTGAGCCTCACACGAATGAGAGGCACACGCGGATCGCGCATGCCGGGGCGCAGAACGGGGCCCGGGGGAATCGCGGCATCGCGCCCGGCCACGCCGCGCCCCCGGCGCGATTGGAGAAGCTTTTCGCGCAGCGCTTGATAGGCCTTTTGCGGCGGATTGAACCGGCGCAATTCTTCGCCCGCATCTTCCCCGGCGGTCGCGACAAGCGCCAATATGACGGCGGGATCGGCCACTTCCGGTTCCACCCCGATCAAGCGCGAAATCATCCGCGGATCAACCCGGCTGCCGCTCGCCTGGCGGCCGTAGGCCACGACCGCATCGCTAAGCGCGAGATCGGCGGCCGCGATTTCCTCGCCGGTGGCGGGCGAAACGGCTGGCGGAAATCCCTTAACGTCGAGCCCATCGTCGGCGGCGTGTTTCAGCCGTTCGATTGCCGGGGCAACCTCGGCGTTGGCCTTGCCGCCGCTAAACCAAAGCGGCGCGAAATCGCGCAAGGCGTAAAAGGCGGCGATCGCCTCGCGCTCCCTGCGATGCGGGAGGGCGGCAGGGCCTGGCAAACCTGAACGCGCCTCTAGCGCGGCTTTGAGCGCCGTGTTGACCGGAGGCAGAGCAGGCGGGGAGTTTTGATCGGACTCTCCGGGCGCGGTGCCGCTCGCGTCGGGCGGCACGGGATTGGCTTCGCTGGGCGTGGGGGGCGCGCCCTCCCAAGGCTCGGCCTGAGCCTCCGGCGCCGGGTCCGTAAAGGGAATGCCATGCGCGGGCGACATAGCCATGACGCCGGGGATGGCTTCTTCAGGCAAATTGCCAGCCGGCGCGGCCGCCCCAAGGCGCGGGGCCAGGAGAGCATCATCGGCGTACGCGGGCGCAAGGCAAACCAGAAGCACCAGCGCCGACGCGCGCAAAAAACCCGCACCCCGCCACGGCGCACGCATCGTCTTGCCTCTCAACTTTCCGGTTCCATCGCGACTCGCCCGCCGCTACTTTACCAAAGTAACGCGCAAGCCGGCCCGCGCGACGTCGCGACAAATAAATTTTTACGGCGCGGCAAAGCCGCCACACTATGCTTTCCCGGATTACGCTCCCAAGGCAAGCGCCTCGGGAGCGGGCTCCAAATCATGTTGTTTCAACAAGTCATGTTGTTTCAGTTTGCGATAGAGGGTCGAGCGGCCGATCCCAAGCTTGCGCGCCACCGCCGACATCTGGCCGTGGTAATGGACGAGCGCGAATTTTATTGCGTCGGCTTCCAGTCGATCGAGATGGCGCGCATTGCCATTCTCGTCGAGGAGCGCCAGGACATTGGGATCGCGCACCTCCACCGGGACAAACTCTTTCGCGGGGTGCGCCTGCCGCGCGGGGGGCGCGGCGGGGACATGGATGTCGAAGTCCGCGACCCTCGCGGCGATTTGCGGAAACTCGGCGACCGTCAGCTCGCCGCCATCGGCGAGCACGACGGCGCGAAAGATGGCGTTTTCCAATTGCGTCACATTGCCCGGCCAATCGTAGGC
>DATBYR010000341.1:0-17873 GCA_036513565.1 Methylocella sp.
CTCGGCGCTGCCTATTTCGGCGTGCCGAAGCTGCCAACGCCCTATGACACATTCGAATGGGCGGTGGTATCAAGCTTTTTTCTTGTCCACGCGGTCAATCTTGGCAAGTCGAACGTCGCGGCTTGGCTCGGGAGGAAATAAACGGACGCTGAAGAGTGCGCCAGGATGCGCAAGGATATAGACCGCACAAGCGCGCGTCACGGAACAGCCTAAATGACCCATACAATCGAAACGCTGAAAGAGCTGCAGGAGCAGCGCTTCGCCGCGATGGATAAGGCGACTGTCCTGTTGGCCAGTGAAATGGCGCGGCGTCTTGAGGTCTTGAACCACGCTCACGAGCAGGCCCGTGAGAAGGAGCGGGACTTTATCGGCCGGGAGGCGTTCGAGACTTTCTCGCAGCGGATTATTGATGATATCGCTTTGCTTAGACGGGAGACCCAAGCCTCCGCCGTCGCGGCCTCGGCCGCGCGCGAAACGGCGCGAAAAGCCGCTGCCGATGAGATCGCGGAGCAGAACACCGCGAATGAAAAACGTTTCGGAAGGATTGAAGGCGTCCATGCGAAGATTATAGGACGCCTAGCGCTCGGGACGTTTATCCTTCCGCTGATCACTGGGCTGGTCATCTTCGTATTGACCAAGAGCTTATAAGCGAATTGCGGATCCCTATGGATAGGCGCTAAGGCCAAAAGCGCTAGGTACGGGTTCCTCCGGAAACGTTTGCTCCCAGCCGCCACCAAGCGCCTTGTAGAGTTGCACAAGGTTCGTGGATACATTGGTGGTGCTTTGCGCATGTTGCAGCTCCGCCTGCAACAAGGTTCGTTCAGCGTCGAGGACAGAGATAAAATCCGTAACTCCAGTGACGTACCGCGTCCGGGAAAGAGCCAGCGCCCGGCGGGAGTGGTCGACCTGATCCTTCAACCGCGCGCGGCGCCGCTGCTCGGTGCGATAAGCAACCAGCGCATTGACAACTTCGTGCCAAGCCTGAAGCACCGTCTTGTGATAGGTAATGGCCGCTTCCTGCTGTTGGATGTCGCGCAGCTGCAAGGTCGATTTGAGGCGGCCACCGTCGAAGATTGGGATCGACAGGCTCGGCCCCAGCACATATTGCAGCGAGCTCCCCTTCCAAAGATTCTTTAAATCGAGGGCGTTGAAGCCAACGTTGGCATTGCTGGAATTCAACTTCACGCTTGGATAGAACTCGGCCACCGCGACGCCGATATCGGCGGTTGCCGCGTGAAGCTGCGCTTCCGCCGCGCGTATGTCAGGCCGCCGGCGGGCGAGTTCGGAGGCTATTCCGAGCGGCACGCGCGGCGGCACCGGCGGTACTGGTTTTGCCCGCGCGAGTTCGCTCCGCAGCGACCCCGGAGGCTCGTCGAGGAGCAGGCTTAGGGCGTTGATCTCCATCGATTCCTGGTTTTCCAAATCAGGCAGCTGAGCCCTGATACCTTCGACTTGCGCCGCCGCGTTTTCGACGTCGAGCTGGGTTGTCAGCCCCCTTGCAGCACGGGTCTTCGTCAGCTGCAAAATGTCGTTGGTGGTCTTGAGATTCTCGTTTGAAATCGCGATCTGGGCCTGCGCCCCGCGCAACTGGATGTAATCGCGGGCAAGTTCGGCCAAGGTCGAGACAAGCATGTCGCGGCGCTGATTTTCGGCGGTTTCGACCTGCGCATCGGCGGCCTCGATCTGGCGTCTGACGTGGCCCCAGAGGTCGAGCTCCCAAGAGGCGTCGAACCCCAGTTGGTAAATGCTAATGGGCGGCACCACGAATGACGTGCCCGGCGGAGCAAGCTGCTTGCCCAAGCTCACAAGTCCATTCTCGCTGAAGAGTTGGCGCTGATAGGATGCATCGCCGTTGATCGCGGGCACGGCGGCCGAGGCCACGACGCCGAGTTGCGCCCGGCTTTCGGCCAATTTGAGGGTGGCCGAATTCACATCGAGATTGGCCGCCGCGACCCGCCCTGCCAACGATGTCAGGATCGGATCGCGGAATGCTGTCCACCACGCGAGATCGACCGGCGAAGCATCGCCTTTCGCCGATGCCGGCGCGCGGTTCGGGACGAGTGGCTCCGGCTTGCTGGAAAAGGAAACGCTTGGCAGCAAGGAGTCCGGCGCCGCGAAATCCGGCCCGACGGAGACACATCCGGCGAGTGGCATCAGGGCGAGCATTGCCGCCAACATCTTGTTTGCTGCAGGGGTCGAAATGCCGCTAATGCACCGCACCGCCGCCGCCTTTCCTGCCGGAGAGGAGGAAGCAGAAGGGGACGACCGCGAAGGCCACCACGCCCGCCAACAGAAAAACATCCGAATAGGCCAGCACCGCGGCTTGGGCACGAAAAGCCTGGTAGGCTTGTCCTACTGCTAACTCATGCACCGCACTCGCCGGGCGTCCCATCGCCGTTAGGGTGCGCTCGGAACGCGCGATCAATTCATTGAAGGGTTGATGGAAAGGGCTCGCCCATCGGGCGAGATAGGATTGATGGAACTGTGTCCGCTCGGTGATCATGGCGGTCGCGACCGAAACCCCAATCGAGCCGAAGATATTCCGGAACACCGCGAAAAGCGCCGTCGCGTCGCCATTTAGCTCGCGTGGCAAGGTCGCGAAAGTAATGGTGGCGATTGGCACGAACAGAAAGGCCAGCGCTGCGGTCTGCGCGGAGCGCATGATGACCAGCGTCTTGAAATCTATATCGACGGCGAGCTTGCTCGAGTAGACGAATGCACAGCCCATAATGAAGAAGCCGGCCGCTATGATGAAACGCGTTTGCACAATGCGCATCAATTGGACGACGATTGGAATCAGCAGGATGACCGCGATCCCGCCCGGCGACAGAAGCAATCCCGCCCATGTGGCATTATAGCCGATGATTGACTGGGCGAACAGCGGGATGATGACCGCGCCCGCGTAGAGAACGGCGCCGGTGGCCCCGATGCAGACGCATCCCATTGCGAAATTCTTGTCCTTGAAGACGTCGAGATCAACAATCGGTTTCTTGGCGATCAAGAGCCAGCCGATCGCGCCAAGGATTCCCAAGATTGCTAGAATGGCCATGATGCGAATGAAGGGAGATCCGAACCAGTCTAGGTCCTCGCCACGGTCCAGGATGACCTGCAAACAACCAATGCCGAGCGTGATCAGCGACAGGCCGATGTAGTCAATGCGCCGGGATATTCTTGTGCGCCAAGGCGGATCCTCGACCAGGACCGAGACGAAAAATACGGCGATCAATCCCACTGGCAAATTGGCGAAGAAGATCCAGCGCCAATTGTAAGTGTCGGTGATGAAGCCGCCTAACGTCGGTCCGAGCACGGGCGCAACAACCGTTGCGATCGCGGTGATGCCAAACGCGCCTCCGCGCTTTTCCGGCGGAAACGTGTCGAGAATGAACGATTGCTGGCCCGGCTGCAGGCCGCCGCCGAAGAAGCCTTGCGCGAGTCGAAAAACGATGAGTTGCGACAGGCTGTTCGCGATACCGCATAGTGAGAACAAACAGTGAACATAGAAAGGCAAATCAGAAAATAGCGCTTGCGTCCAATTACCGCGCTCAGCCAACCGGAAATCGTCAACACGATACCATTGGCGACGAGATAGGAAGTGAGCACCCAGGTCGCTTCATTATTGCTAGCTGACAAAGTGCCCGCGATATGCGGCAAGGCAACGTTGACGATCGTCGTATCGAGAATCTCCATGAAGGCGGCTAGCGTGACGACAATTGCGATCGCCCATGGATTATGCCGGGGTTTCCATGGAACTTCGCGAGCTTGGTCAACCGCGCTCATCGCACATCGACCGTCACAACCGCGGAAATTCCGAGCGGAAGCGGCAAATTGGGATCAAGACCCTTGTCGATGACGATCTTGACCGGCACGCGCTGCACGATCTTGACGAAATTGCCGGTCGCGTTCTCGGGCGGGAAAGCGGTGAATTTCGAACCCGACCCTAATTGGATGCTGTCGACATGACCCCGCAGGTCGAGATGTGGATAGGCGTCGAGCGTGATGGTCGCGGGCTGGCCCGGGCGCATTCTGTCGAGCTGGCTTTCCTTGAAATTCGCGGTGATCCAAACCTGCGGCGTAACGATTGAAAAAATTTGCTGGCCGACGGTCACGTAGTCGCCCACTTCGACATTGCGTTTGGTGATCCAGCCGTCTTGCGGCGCGGTCACGACCGTCCAGGAAAGGTTCAAAAGCGCCTGATCGAGTCTGGCCTTGGCTTGCTCGACCTGGCCGTTGAGCTGACCCACCTGAGTATCCACCTCCCCAATGCGTTGCGGCACTGGCTCGGCCGGCATGACCTGGGCCTCGGCTTGCAAGACCTGGGCTTGCGCTTGGCGCAGAGCCGCCGCGGCGGCATCAACCTCCTGCTGGGTCGTGGCTGCCTTCGGAAGACTGCGCTGGCGACGGTCATCGGCCTGCGCCTTGGCCTCCATGGCCTGCGCCGAGGCGAGCTGCGCTTGTGCTTGCTTCAGAAGGCCGGGGAAGTTCTTACGCGCGATCTCGGCCGCGAACTTCTGGCCAGCGAGCTGGTGTTGCGCCATATCGAGTGCGGCTTGCGCGGAATCGCGGTCAAGCTCGTATTGGCGTGGATCAATATGAATCAGCGCCTGCCCCTTATGGACGAATTCATTGTCCGTCACGTCGAGCGAAACGACGAGCCCCGAGACCCGCGGCGCTATGGTTACCGCCCGCCCGTCCGTATTGGCATCGTCGGTAGATTCAACATTGCGGGTCAAAAGCCAATAATAAATTCCGCCGCCAATCAGCAGTCCGAAAATGAGGATGCCGCCCAAAAATACGCGGCCACGCCGTTCGCGAGGTCGGCTTTTTCCATCTTTCTCCGGGAGCACGGTCCCGCCGGTGTCCGCCTGGACACGATCGAGTCCGGGGCTCTCGGCGCTGGGGTTGCCGCGCGCTTGGTTAGCGTCGTGTCCTTGTACTTCTTCGTCGAGGAGCGTGCCCGTCATGAATTGTATCGCCGTTTGTTCGAGGCTCGCGTAAACTGTTTGGACTAAAGCGTCCCGCAACGAGATAACGCCGGAATGGCTAAGAATAACCGAACCGATTGGTACGTTTATATGAGCGATGCGGTCGAGTCAAGGAACCTAGGGAACTGTTCCGCCGAAAAGACCGGGCGGCGCGTGCCACGGGGCCATAAGCGGCGCGAAGAAATCGCGGCGATCGCGGAACGCATATTTTTGGAGCGCGGGTTCACGGAGACGACCATGCAGCTCGTCGCTGCCAGGGCGGGCGCGTCGAAGGAGACTCTGTACCGGCATTTTGGCAACAAGGAGGAGTTGTTCGCGGAAATCGTCCGGCGGCGCTCGGCGCGAATAACCGGCGGACAAGATAGTGAACTGGACATGAACGGCACGCCGCGTGAGGTCCTCGGCAGGCTCGGGCTCAATTTGCTGGATTTTCTCACCCGCGCCGATTCGCTGTCATTCTACCGGATCATGGTCGCGGAAGCCGTCCGCGCGCCCGAGCTCGGCCGCATTTTTTACGCACAAGGTCCGGCGCGTGTCCTGGGCGAGGTTGCCCGCTACCTCGGCTGCGCCGCTCGGCGCGGGGAGTTGCGCTGCCCGGAACCCGAGCTTGCCGCCAAGCTCTTTGTCGGGGCGATTTTGGCCAACCACCAGGTCTTGGGGCTGGTCGCGCCGGGCCTTGAGCCTTTCAAGGGGAAGAAAATGCGCGCTCATGTCGGAGAAGCCGTTGCGCTGTTCCTGGCTCGCTATGGCCCGTCGCGGTAAGCATGCAAAGACCTCCCGGCATCCGGTACTGGGTCGGTCTAAGTCTTGGCTTGCGACCAGCAAATCGAAGCGTGGCGACCTCGCCTTGTGGGCGGAAACTGCGGCGTAGGTGCCCATATTCGTGCAGGCGACGCAACCATTGGGCGCCGCTCACGTCGGTCTTGCGGCCGGGTACATGTTTGGCGTCGTGCGCGTTGACCTGCACCACCTGGAACCCGCGCTCCGTAAGCACCTCATAGGCGGGGATCGGCTTTTTCTACCGCGACGCCATGCGCCGCCAATTGGCCTCGATGCGTTTGGCGATCGCCTTCACTCTTGCGTCATGAGCGGCCCAAAAGGCGCGGCTCACCGCCGTGCGGATTCTTGGCCCACGTTTCGCCGCTGGCGCTGCCGGCAAGGCCGGGTCGAATACGAACGGCACGGGAATTGCCGTGGCGAAGGGCGAGCCGGCCGCCGCCAGATGGGCCCGCGCGCGGCTAGGCTGTGACCAACGGGATGGAGTCGCTTCCCAAGTGATCCCAACCGAAAGTTCGCCAACGCGCGGCCGAACTGGGGGGCACAGGGCGCAAGGCGGGACACCGTGGTTGAGCCCTGATATCCGAACATTTCACTCGGAACCATCATAGCCAGTGTCTTTGATCTCTCCATATGTGACAGGAAGATCTTCTTTCGCGATAAACTCTTCAGCAGATAGATAACTTGGGCCTCCTTGCAACACAACTCTATAGCCGATTTTTGGCAAACCATATTCAAACAACTGTTTCAGGACCTGGACCATTTCGAACGGTCCTGGCCAGTAGTGACCGCTCTTGTTGCTGATCTCGCGGAGTGAGCCGCGGTCCACTTTTAGCTCGCCGGCACCAGCGACAGGCACTCCGCCGAGAAGAGATGAGTGATGGCGTTGACCTGCTGAGTGGCTTGTCACGTGCAGATTTCCCTCCTTGGACATGACATAGATGGCATATCCAGGGCCCGAGAAATGAGTCGCCATAAATTGCGTATCGAGCGGTTTTGGTTTTTCCGAACTGGTGTAAATCAGACCACCTTTAAATTGCACTTTTGTGGCACGTTGCTGTAGTTCGGTGTCCCATAGGACCCTCGCCCCGCTCCTTGCCCAAATAATTTTGCCATCGATCGTCAGATGCGCTCCTTGCCGGACCAGCCATATCCGAAGCCTAATCAATTCACTAGAAAGCCTGTCAGACTCTATCCCAGCGTTTTGCCTATTTTGATGAAAATTAGCCAGGGCTTTCACACGTCCTTCCCCCAGTTTGGGTACGTTCAAAGCAACCGGTGTCGATTTGAGTTTGTCGTTCTCGGTCAGTAGTCTTAGCGTTGCGGCAATTTTATCCTCAAGGTTATTGAATTTCTCTACCCGAATTGAACCATCAGCCTTACGTTCATTAAGGTACATATCATTCATCGCCTTTGTTAATAATTCCATGGCATTTGTCCTCCGATGGCGCGATTAGCACATTGTCCACGAGGTGGTTTGCATCGTCCGGCCGAAGCCCTGATTGGTGGTCTCGTCACAACATTTAGAAACCGAACCAGTTGCCGTCACAATTTGTGTTGGAATCGATTTTGGCGCGATGATCTCCAGCGTGACGAGGTTACCAGACCGCGCGGCGAGGTCAATCGTCCGATCGGACGGCCTTTCGTTGAGGCTTCGCCAGCCACCGACCTTGCGCATAACGATTTTGTCCTGAGGCCAAGAGTGCCCAGAACAACATCGCCCCGGTTTCCGCCCCCTTCGGAGCGAACTCAGGACACAACACCTTTGCGTCTTAATCCACCGTTTGAACTCGCAAACTCTCATGGGGAACCTGTCGAAACCGGTGGGCGTGCAAGAAACCCCGCGCCTTTTTCTACCGCGACGCCATGCGCCGCCATTTGGCCTCGATGCGTTTGGTGATCGCCTTCACTCTTGCGTCATGCGCCGCCCAAAAGGCCCTGCTCACCGCCGTCGTGCGGATTCTTGGCCCACGTTTCGCCGCTGACGCTACCGGCAAGCCCGGGTCGAAAACGAACGGCACGGAAACCGCCGCCGCGAACGGCGATCCCGCCGCCGCCAAATGCGCGCGCGCCCGGCCACAATAAGTCATGGATAGGGCCGACATGATCTCTTCGCCATGTCCGGCGCGGTATTTCATCAGGGCGCGGCAAAGATCGCCGCCAGCCAGACGCCAAGCCTGGCCGAGATAAGTCACGCCGTAATGAATGTTAACGTCGGGTCTTGCGAGTTCGGCCAGATCGCCCTTGAAACCGAGCATCGCGGCTGTTTCGGGCCGGACCTGCATCAGGCCGATCTCGCCGACGCCGCCAATCGCGCCTGGATCGTAGCCGCTCTCGATCGCCGCGACGGCGTCGGCGATGTCAGGCGGCAAGCCGTTCTTCTCGGCTTCCCTTTTGATGAGCGCGCGATAGGTCTTGTTCGCATCCGGCTCTTTAGCCTCCAAGGCTTGCTCCAAGGCAGGAGGCCGCGTTTTGGTTTGCGCTGTGTCTTGGCCGGAATCGGCCGGCGGGGCCGGTCTTGGAACCGGCAAGGGCGAACCGCTCGAAGGCGCGCCCGCTTGGGTGACGAAACCCGCGCATAAAATGACGGATGCGGCCTTATGGAACAGCGTCCGGTCCCTTTCCCAAAGTTTGCGACGACGGCTGTAAGACGATAGCTGCAAAAAGCTTAAGACCGTCTTCACCCCGGCTTTGACTTACCATTTCCTTCCCGAATGCTCGTCCCGGCGGCTTCCTTCCCGCCGCGCTTCGGCGTAAAAGCCGAGCCTTTCCGGTCCCCATAGTAACAGGAGCTTGCATGACCGCAATCGTCGACATCGCCGCGCGGGAAATTTTGGATAGCCGCGGCAATCCCACCGTCGAGGTCGATGTCACCTTGGAAGATGGGTCGAGCGGGCGCGCGGCGGTGCCTTCGGGCGCCTCGACCGGCGCGCATGAGGCGGTCGAATTGCGCGACGGCGACAAGGCGCGCTTTTCCGGCAAGGGCGTTCTCAAAGCTGTCGACAGCGTCAATCGCGATATTTTCGATGCCTTGAGCGGGTTCGACGCGGAAGATCAAAGCAAGATCGACACAACGATGATCGCGCTCGACGGCGCGCCGAACAAGGCGAGGCTCGGCGCCAACGCCATTTTGGGGGTCTCGCTTGCCGTCGCCAAGGCGGCCGCGGATGTCTGTGGCTTGCCGCTCTTTCGCTATGTCGGCGGCGTCCAGGCGCATGTCCTGCCGGTGCCTCAGATGAACATCATCAACGGCGGCGTGCATGCCGACAACCCGATCGACTTTCAGGAATTCATGATACTTCCCCTAGGCGCACCCTCGCTGAAGGAAGCGGTGCGCTGGGGCGCGGAAGTTTTCCACGTGCTGAAAAGCGCTCTGAAAAAAGCCGGGCACAACACCAATGTCGGCGACGAAGGCGGCTTCGCCCCCAATCTGGCTTCCGCCGAGGCCGCGCTTGATTTCTGCCGCAATGCGATCGAGGGCGCGGGCTTTAAGCCTGGTGAAGATATAGCCCTTGGGGTCGATTGCGCCGCGACCGAATTTTTTCGCGACGGCAAATATGTCTATGTCGGCGAGGGCAAGACGCGCACGCCGGAAGAGCAGGCGCAGTATCTTGCGAAGCTTGTCGTGGACTATCCGATTGTCTCGATCGAGGACGCGATGTCCGAGGACGATTGGGACGGCTGGAAGCTCCTCACTGGTATGCTCGGCAAGAAGTGCCAGCTCGTCGGCGACGATCTTTTCGTCACCAACGTCACGCGTCTGTCGCGCGGGATCGCCGATGGCATCGCCAATTCGATCCTGATCAAGGTCAATCAGATCGGCACCCTGACCGAAACGCTTGCCGCCGTCGATATGGCGCAGCGCGCGGGCTATACCGCGGTCATGTCGCATCGCTCCGGCGAGACCGAGGATTCGACGATCAGCGACCTCGCTGTTGCGACCAATTGCGGCCAGATCAAAACCGGCTCGCTCTCGCGGTCGGACCGGCTCGCGAAATATAATCAGCTGATCCGGATCGAGGAAGAACTCGGGAAACAAGCGCGCTATGCGGGGCGCGGGGCGTTGAAGGCGAGTGCGTGATTTCTGAAAGCTGCAGAGTATTTGGATAGATCATGGGAAAAGTTAAAGTGTAAAAAGCTGGACTTCAAACAACGTTCGATGTCAGATTTGGGTTTCATCCAAGCGCGGTGTCTGTCGTATCAAGTCCCGTTTTTACAATTTTAAAGAGATGCAGCGCGAGGCGCATCTAATCGCGCGTCCGCCCGGTCTTGATATGCGCCAAAAAAAGCAAAGGCATGGCGAGGCCAAAGGCGATATGAAAGTCGCTCGCCCATGGCCGTAAAATTTCCGAGCCTAGGTAATAGAGCCCGAAGGCGGTTGCGATGAGCACTCCATTGAATGCGAGCATGACGATGCCTGTTAAGCGGTTTTTCTTGGCGTGCCAGGCGCGGCCGATATGGAGCGGGAAGAGGGCGCCGAGCAGCATCAAGGTCACCATCGCGGCGCCGCCATGGATCATGAGGATATAGGCGGCGCTCTGCTGCCAGATTTCTCCGTTGGCGGATTCTTTCATCTGGTCGGCGGCGAGCCACGCCGCGCCGCTCGCAAAAAGCGTCGCGAAAGCGATATAGATCGCGAAGCGAAAGGGAGGTTCAAGCCGCCAGAACGGCAGCATCGCGCCACTCCGGAGTGATATGGACCGCGCCGTCCGCCGCCACAAAGAGGGCGCTCGCCCCGAATTGGCGAAGCAAGGACGCGGCCGATGGGCCGCCGACGATGACCACTTTGGTCAGCGCGTCGGCGAAGAGGCAGGAGGGCGCCCTGACCGTTGCTCCGAAGATTGCGTAAACCGGCTCGCAGCTGGCGGGGTCGATAACGGCCGGGCCCCACACATCCAAGGACCGGAATGGATCGAACCGGGCGCCGCTCGACGCAATCGCCGCGTCGCGCAACTCGATCTGGCACAAGACCCGGCTCGGGTGAACGGGATCGCGGACGCCGACCATTATGCCCTTCGGCCCAAAGACGGCAAGATCGCCGCCGGCGTTGACGAGGCCGGATGGCATCCCATGATTCCGCAAGACGTCGATCGCGCGGTCGACGGCAAATCCCTTGGCGATCCCGCCGAGATCGATACGCGTAGCGCGGTCACCAAACCTGACACGTTCGCCCGAAAGCAATTCAATTTCGCCATGCCCTGGTGTTAAAGCCGCATCATGGGCCAGTTCTCCCGCGTGAAACGGCAACAAGCCAAGTCGTTGCAGAGCGGGGGCTATTCTTATGTCGAACTGTCCATTTGAGCGGCGATGGAAGTCGAGGGCGGTTTGCAAGACCTGAAAGGTCCAACGATGAACGCCGGTAGCCGCTTCGAAAGCGCCATGATTGAGGCGGCTCACGTCGCTCTCTTCGTCATGGAAGCTCATCAGGCGATGGACGGTGCCGATGGCCGCGAACGCCGCTTCGACCGCCGCCGCCATGTCCGCCGACCCGGCACCGGCGGCGGCAACCTCGACGAAGGTGCCAAGCAACGGCCGCAACCGGCGAATATTATCGCAAGTGGGTGGCATAATAGGCCAATATCCTTTTTACACCTTCGGTGACATGCCGCGACGACAAGGTCGCGCCCGAGATATTGCGAATGTCGGAATTGATTTCGAGCGCGCTGCCGCTCGTCTTTCCGGCGAATTGCGCAAGCCAGCCCGCGTTCGCCACCTCGAAGCCGTAGGATTCCCGGTAGGTCAGGATTTCCACGCGGCGGACACGGCCATCCGCGCCGAGAGCGACCGAATAATCAATGTAGAGATGCTTGCCGATAACGTGGTCGACGAAAAAATAACCGATGAGCCGGTCGCCGGCGAGCGCCTTCCATACTCGCTGAGACTGGATTTCCTCGAAACGCGCTCCCGGAAAGGCCTGCTGCCGGGCCGTGCCCACGGTCGAATATTGATAGGCGTATGCAGGCAAGGCAATCGCGACCGCCGCCGCGCTCCAACGAATCCATCCATCCATGCGCAAGGCTCCAATGTTCCTTTGCCTCGAATGATCCGTCCGCCGGTCAAAAGAAGAAACCGACTCCTCCCAAGACGCTGTCGGATTGAGCGCCGCCCGGCGCCGCGTTCAGCGCCTTCGTGTAATTGAGTTTTAGGACCAGTTCGGGTGTCGGATAGACGGCGACACCTACATCGTGGAATTGCATCCGCCCGGAGCCGGTGGGAAGATTCAAATCGGTTCCCGCGAAGCCGCCTGTCTGAAAGTTCTGATAGGTGTAGCGATAGAAGGGAACCGCTTCCCAATTGCCGCCGAGGATCGGGCCAAAGGGAACATGATAGGCGACCTCGCCTGACGCGCCAAACAGGCTCTTGCCGACGTTGTTGGTGGGGTCGGTATCGTTGTTGGCGCGCAGATTGGCCGGATTGCCGACAATCACATCGGCGAATTCGCCGCGGAATTCGAGACCTGTGTCTGGAACATGATAGCGGAAATCGGTCTCGAAAATCGCGAGGCTGGAGCGGCCGAGCAAGGCGCCGGTATCGGCGTGGGCGCCGCGCGGCGTCGTGCTCGGCGTGAAATAAACGGACGAGCCGCCGTCGAATCCCGGCAGGAAAGAAGGCGCATAGCTCAGACGAAATGTGTAGCCGAGATAGTTGCTAAGCTGGCGGAAATCGCACACCACCGGTCTCCCGAGCGCGAGCGCGTGCGCGCCGCTGATGCCTGGGGCATAGCCGATCGGGAATGGTGGGACCGTGTTGGCGTCGGTGCGCAAACCGAAATCGTCGCCGAAATCCTCGAAGCTGCTGCTGACTTGGAACTGGTAACTCAAGCCCTCGACGATTTGCCCATAGATGCTGGTGGCCGGGGCTCTGAAGGTCGTCGGAATGAGTCCGTTGTCGAGTTCCGGCCGCCGGACGCTGTAGAATAGCGTCGGTTCGTGATGCAGGTTGAGCCAGTCAATCGGCACGAGGTCGACGCCAGGCGCGCGGAAGTTGAAATAGGGCGAAATTCTGAAATCGACATAGGCCTGCTCAACATCGACCGCCCCATGCAGCTTGTCGTCTGCATCGAAGGCAATGCCCCCGTGCTCAAACTCGATCTCCGAGTTGAAGATAATATTGTCGTTGAACTGATAGGATGGAAGCAGCACGACCCGCGCGGCGTCGAAGCCAGTTTGCCACTGGCCGTTGGCGGCCGGATTTTGTTGCGCCCCGAATCTAAGTTCGCCATAGGCGCCGATCTTGAGGCCGGCGACGGGCGATGGGGCGACGCCGAAGAGATCCTTGTTGGCTGGCGGCGGCGCTTCGAGCGCGGCTATTTCGTAACCGCCGGGCGCGGGCGCCTCGGCGGCATTCGCGGGCTTCGCCGGCCCCTTAGCCGGTTTGCCGCGGGTGTTCGCCACATGTGCCTTGACGCCATGATTAGCATCGGCCTCGCCCTTGCGACGAAGTTCGCTTTCGAGCGCTCTGATCCGCGCCTCCATGCGCTCGAGCTTTTCGATCAATTGTTCGTTCGTAGGTTGCGCGACAGATCTTCCTTGTCCCGCAGCCTCGTCCGCAAGCGCGCCGCTTCCGGCCATGGCCAAAACGGAAGTCACGGTCAGCGCGGAGGTCAAACCGCGGTATCGCTTTCGCGCCAGGGCATTGAAAGAGACCGCGCGGGCACACGAGACAAAAATGCTACCGCTTTCGCGACCTTGCCCGCTTCCCGTTTGTTGTTTGCGCTGCACCGCCAACCCCCGTCTTTCAGTATAGAGCGCTAGCTAACCGCAGATTAAAAGCTTTCTAAGCTAGCTAATTTCTCGAGTTTGGACTCGCATACATGACATGTCAATTAGTTATTCTTAAATTGTAGGGACTCTAAACTTATATAAGCTGGACTTAGAATAAGTAAAAACTGCACATGCGCAATGTGCCTATCGGCCCCGGAGCAGCCCCACTCGTAGCGGTCCTGGCTTACCGTTTTCTTTGCGGGATGTTGCTTTGGTGCCACTCATCAATTGAACGAGGGGCGGGAGCCAGGCAATGTCCGGAAACGGCTCCACGCCGCTTTGACAGAGCGCGGACATGCCTTATAGGTTCGTCGCCACGCGGATCGCCACGCATGCGCCGGTCCCGAGGCCGGTGACACAACAGCTTCGCGGGTGTAGCTCAATGGTAGAGCAGCAGCCTTCCAAGCTGAATACGAGGGTTCGATTCCCTTCACCCGCTCCAATTTTTTTCGCGCAGTTTCTCTGTCTTTGTTTTCTCTCATGATCTGGTCCAAAAAGTCTCCCCTATTTGGGATCATGCTCTTGCGGTCGTGGCCCTCTGGTGAAACTCACGCGGATTCCTCGTCCATCCCGCCCAACGCAAGAAACCTCTCCAGCCAATGGATGTCGTAGAGCCCATTTTGGATGTCAGCGTTGCGCACCAATGTTTGGAACAGCGGAATTGTCGTATCGATGCCGTCGATGATGAATTCATCGAGCGCGCGGCGAAGCCGCATCGGCGCCTCGTTGCGGTTGCGCCCATGCACGATAAGCTTGCCGACGAGCGAATCGTACTGGGTGCGGCCGGCGCGCGCGCCGCTCGCCGTCTCAGCCGATAAAGCTCGACCAGTTCGCGCGCCACGTGTAGCTTTGAGTGAAGCGTCCGCACACGGCGTGACCCTATCACTTACGGAAAATCGCCGATCGGGTCTTTTTCAATCTCTCTTATTCGCCGCGTTTATTCGATGGGCGGGAGGACCCTGTACAGGACGGTAAGTCCCTCATCACAATCATGAAAGCGATGCCATTCTTTTTTCGTTTTGATCGTGAATCGAAGTTCAAATTGCTCCCCCACGTGTTTCTTTGTGATCAGGACGCGTGCCGTTGGCGAATTCCCGTTATCAGCAGCAAAGACATACCAGATGACGTCATAATCGTTAGGCGCAAAACTTGGATCAATTTCAATCTCCGCAACTAAGGTATCTCCCGGCCGCAAATCGCCGATGCCCTGCCTTCGCCAGTCGATTACGCGGTTGTTGACGTTCTCGTGGACATTTTCCAGGAAACTTCTGTTGCCGAGACTATCTTGGTAGCGCGTGATCGTTGGAACATTGAAATCTTTTTCCATATTATGCTCCTTGAAAAATGCCTTCAATGAATCGATCAAATCATTCGCATAGCACGTCGCCTGTTCTAATTGTCGACCGCTGCATCCTTGCCCGTGCGAGACATCGTTGCGAATCGCCTTAAGTCGGGTCAAGAAGTGGCGCGCTTCCTCGTTCCCGAGCGGATACGCCGCAATTAGCGCTTGCCTAAAGCGGGCATTGTAAAACCTGGAATTAGTCAAGATCGAAATGGCCTCATCAAACGTTGTGGCGTCGATATCCCTCGTATATTTTGAAGGATGTAACGTTTTTTGGTTTGCAATCGACTCACGGATTTTTCTGCATATCAAATTATCTTGCTGCATATATTCGGATCCATATGCCTTAGTAAATTCATGATGAATGAGTTTTCGGATCCATTTTTCGGCATTATCGACTTGCCGTCGAGCGAGTGTTTCCCGCACCTCGTTCGTGGCGTTGGGAAATAAAATCATTGGCTGCCCTGTCCTTTCTGCAGCCGCACGCCCGGACCGACGTCGTTTTCGGCGATGAACTCACGCTAGCGTTCGCTCGGTAAGCTGCAATGGCGCGTCACAAAGAATCTCCGGCAAACCTTGTGGATGCTCGGTCCAGTATCGTCGCGAGCGGTCAATGTAAAAGTCAATTTGGGCATTGCCAATCGAGCCGGTAGTATCCAACAAAGTGAAATCGCCTCGATGCGTGTTTATGTTCATCGTTGACGGTTCAGCCGTATAGATCATGCCCTTGGGTCGATATTTGTCTCGAAATTGGCGAGCACCGTCGAATTGTGATAGACGTGCATTAAGCTGGAGCAAATTGGCCGAACCGCCGCGCGTATCCTTGCGGCCGCGGCGGCGCTCACCCGCCCGCCTCGTCCATCCCGCCCAACGCAAGAAACCTCTCCAGCCAATGGATGTCGTAGAGCCCATTTTGGATGTCGGCGTTGCGCACCAATGTTTGGAACAGGGGAATTGTCGTATCGATGCCGTCGACGATGAATTCATCGAGCGCGCGGCGAAGCCGCATCAGCGCCTCGTTGCGGTTGCGCCCATGCACGATGAGCTTGCCGACGAGCGAATCGTAGTTTGGCGGAATAGAGTACCCAGCATAGACCGCGCTATCGACGCGCACGCCAAGGCCGCCTGGCGGATGGTAATAGGCGATCTTGCCCGGCGAGGGCCGGAAGGTTGCGGAATGCTCGGCATTGATCCTGCATTCGATCGCATGCCCCTGAAAGACAACTTCCTTCTGGGTCAACGTCAAGGGGGAGCCCGCGGCAATTCTTATCTGCTCGTTGACGAGATCGACCCCGGTGATCATTTCGGTTACCGGATGCTCGACCTGGATCCTTGTATTCATTTCGATGAAATAAAATTTGCCATTTTCGTAGAGAAACTCGATGGTGCCGGCGCTGGCGTAACCAAGTTCACGCATCGCGTTTGCACAAATTTCGCCGATTTCTAGGCGCTGCGACGCGTTGAGGGCGGGGGAGGGGCTTTCCTCCCAGACTTTCTGATTCCTGCGCTGCAACGAGCAATCGCGTTCGCCGAGATGAACAGCCTTGCCGTGGCCATCGCCAAGAACCTGGATTTCGATATGGCGCGGCTTTTCGAGAAGCTTTTCGAGATAGACCGAGTCGTCGCCGAAGACCGCCTTAGCCTCGATCCGCGCCGTTTCGAGCGCGACGGGAAGATCGTTCGCGGTGCGGGCGACTTTCATGCCGCGTCCGCCGCCACCCGCCGCCGCCTTTACGAGGACTGGAAATCCAAGCCCCCGGGCGATGGCCGCCGCCTCCTTATCGCCGGTGATCGCGCTGGGCGAGCCAGGCACGCAGGGAATGCCGAGCCGGGTCGCCGTCGTTCTGGCCTCGATCTTATCGCCCATGAGCCTGATGTGCGCCGGCTTGGGGCCGATGAAAACGATGTGATGGTCGGCGAGGATCTCCGCGAACCTCGCGTTCTCGGCGAGAAATCCATAGCCCGGATGCAGGGCTTCGGCGCCGGTGATTTCGCAAGCCCCGAGAAGCGCGGGGACGTTGAGATAGGAATCACGCGCGGGGGGCGGCCCGATACATACCGATTCGTCGGCGAGTTTCACGTGCATCGCATGGGCGTCGGCCGTCGAATGAACCGCCACTGTCGCGATGCCGAGCTCCTTGGCCGCGCGCAATATCCGTAAGGCGATTTCGCCGCGATTCGCGATAAGGATCTTTTCGAACATGTCAGTCCACCGGCTACGCGGCCTTATTCGATCACGAGCAACGGTTGGCCATATTCGACCGGCTGACCGTCCTCGACCAGAATTCCCGTCACCGTGCCGGCGCGGGGAGCGAGGATCTCGTTGAAGGTTTTCATCGCCTCGACAAGAAGCACCTTGTCGCCAGTCTTCACCTGCGCGCCGACCTCGACAAATGGGGCGGCGTCCGCCGAGGAACGCAAATAAACGGTTCCGACCATCGGCGACTTTACCGTGCCCGGACCGTCGCCCGGAGCCGGCGGCGCGCCCGTCGCGGCGGCCTGCGGCGGGGTCACGGCCGGCTGGAAAACAGCGGCGGAAAGTTGTCGCGCGACGCGGATTTTTAAATCGCCCTTCGCGACTTCAATCTCGGAAAGCCCGAGCCGGGTTACGAGCTGCGCGAGGATCTCGACCAGTTCCGTGTCGATTGTGGCCTGGCTTACGTCCGGTGGCTCCGGATCTTTCATCTTTTTCTACTCTCGTTTGCGTCGCTGCCCGGGATGTTTCTGTGCATGACTAACTGATTTCATGATTTGTTTTCGAAAGGCCGATTATCTGCCGCTTCGGTCCGGGCGAGAATTGCTTTGAGCGCGAGGTCGTAAGAGAAGGCACCAAACCCCAGAATCACGCCTCGCGCGACGGGAGAGATCAGCGACTGGCGGCGAAAATCTTCCCTGGCGTGAATGTTCGAAAGATGCACCTCGATCACTTCGGTCTTCGCCGCCTTGATCGCATCGTAAAGCGCGATCGATGTATGCGAATAGGCCCCGGCATTCAAGATCACCGGCTCG
>DATBYR010000342.1:0-7614 GCA_036513565.1 Methylocella sp.
CCTCCGAGGCGGTCGCCCCCCAGCACATCGAGGCGGCGCTGGCCGCGCATTTCGAGATCGTCCAGAAATGGGCGCGCGGCGGCACCTTGCTCGCGCCGATTTTTGGCAGCGGTTGCCTCCACGCCGCCATGGCCGATAGCCCCGCGGGATTGGCGACCATCGCCGCCATGTTCGAGGCCGAGCAAGACCTGATCCGCGACGGCGCCCTGCCGTCGGACAGCTACGTTTACATAGCCAAGCCGCGGCCATCCGCTGGCGTCCTCGTGCGCGAGGCATTCGAACGCCATGCGGACCGGTGCCCGAAGCCGGATATTGAGCATGCGTTGTGGTGGATTGGGAAGGGCGGCGCCAAGCGCTCGCCGTAGAGCTGGCCAATCGCGAGAGCCGCACGTCCTAAATATCGAAGAGACACTGACCTACTAACCGGTTTGCGCCGGCGCACACAAGCATATGAAGAGCACCAACATGCTCGAACGCTTGAACCAGGAGATCAAGCGGCGCACCCATATGGTGCGAATCCTCCCCGGAGCCGAAAGCTGTCCGCGGCCGGTGCGGGCGCTCGCCACCACGACCCACGAGATCTGGCTGGCGGCCGTCCGCTACCTCGCCATGGAACATCCGCGCGAGCACAAGAAAGAGGCTTTGCGGGCCTTGGCCGCCTGACCGCGGCCGGGCGCGTCCGGGGCTGCGCTATCGGGAGCTCCGCGCCGGCCGCGCCCGCATCACCTCGGGCCAGGGATTTTGCTGAACTCGACGCACGCAACTATGCGGAGCCAACCAAGTTTCCCGCGTGTTCAGAAATGACTACGCGGCAGCGGTTGCCGCGCCGACCAGCTTGCGCGCGTCAATCGCGCTGATCGGATGGCCGAAAGCATAGCCCTGCGCGTATTCGCAGCCGAGCTGATAGAGTTCAATGGCGTCCGATTCCGTTTCCACGCCCTCGGCGACGACCTCCATCCCGAGATCATGGGCGAGCGTCACGATCGAGCGGAGGATGACGGGCCTTGCCCCTTTCCCATTCTGGCGCACGAACGACTGATCGATCTTGATCGTATCGAACGGAAATCTTTGCAAATAGGCGAGCGAAGAATAGCCGGTGCCGAAATCGTCGAGCGAAAGGCCGGCACCGAGCTCGCGGATGCGGGTCAGCATTTGCGCCGCATATTCGGGATTTTCCATCACCAGACTTTCGGTCAATTCGAGCTTCAAGGTACCGGGGCTGACATTGGCGCGGGTCAGCACCGCTCTGACGTCATGCAGGAGGTCGTGGCGGAGCAATTGGCGCGAGGAGACATTGACGCTGGCGAAAATCGGCGGATCGACGTCGAGCGCGTGTTGCCAGGCGGAAAGTTCGCGGGCGGTGCGCTCCAGCGCGAAAATCCCGAGATCGACAATCGTGCCGGTCTCCTCGGCGAGAGGAATGAATTCGGCGGGGCCGAGCCGTCCCAGACGCGGATGATCCCATCGGAGCAACGCTTCGAAGCCGGCGACCGTGCGGTCCTCGAGCCGGACGATTGGTTGGAACAGAACTTTGATTTCACCGCGGTCGAGCGCGCGGCGCAGGTCCGCATCAAGACCGACACGATCCGAGCGCAGCGTGCGCATCGATGGCCTGAACACTTCGATGCGATTGCCGCCCATGCGCTTGCCATGCCGCATCGCGATTTCCGCGTCGTTCAGCATGTCTTCTCGCGTCGCGTGCAATTGTGGATCATAAAGCGCGAGACCGATCGAGGCGGTGAGCGGAATTTCGTTGTCGCTAACAGTCACCGGAGTCGACACGACGCGGCGAACCAGATTGGCGAAAGCGCTGATCTGAGCGGTCTCGAATTCCGAAACGATCAGGACGGCGAATTGGTCGCCGGAGAGCCGGGCCAGCGTATCCCGCGGTTTCAAGATGCGGGCCAGCCGCCGCGCGAGAGTGAGCAGAATGGAATCGGCGGCGGAAAGCCCGGCGGCCTCGTTGATTTGCTTGAACCGGTCGATGTCGATGGTGATGATGGCGGGGCGGATGCGATCGCCAGTTTGGGCGAGCGCTAGGACCGCGTCGACGCGATCGAAGAAAAGCTCCCGGTTGGGCAAGCCGGTCAGATTGTCGTGCACGGAGTCGTGCAGAAGCCTTTCCTCGGCGATCTTTGCCTCGGTGATGTCCACGAGGGTGCCGGCAATTCGTACGACTTCGCCGTCGGTCCCGACGACGGGACGTGCTTTCATGCGAAACCAGCAATAATCCGCGCCGTCGGCACGCAAGCGGAATTCTTGATTGATCCGCCCGCGCCTCTGCTCGAGCATCGTATCGAGACAGGCGCGGAAACGATCCCTCTCGGTTGGATGCAAGACGTCGAGCCAGGCCGCGGCCGGCCCTTCGAGCGCGCCACGGGCAAGGCCCAATTGAACCTCGACCTCGGGACTGACATAGACGCGGTCGGCCGCCACGTCCCAGTCGAAAATGACGTCGCCGCTGCCGGTCAAGGCGAGAGCCTTGCGTTCGGTTTCTGATAGACCACCGGTCCCAAGCGCGCTGCCGGCGAAGGCGTTTTGCATGATCGTGAAACCGATGAGCATGACGATGAGCACGAGGCCGCCGACCAGGGCCGGCGAGACAAGATCATTGGTCAACGTTCCGGTGACCGTGAAGGCCGCGCCGATGACCCAAATCAGGAGCAGCAACCATGTCGGAATAAGCATGATCGCGCGATCGTAGCCATGCATCGCTAGATAGAGCACGAGGACGAATCCGGCGCCCGCGATCGTGGCAAGCGAGATGCGCGCAACCCCCGCCGCGACCGGCGCATCGTAGACAGCAAGGCAGGCGAGAGCGGCGAGAAAAATCAACCATACCGCGGCCACATGCGAAGCCCGTACATGCCAGCGGTTGAGCTTGAGATAGGCAAACAGAAAAACCAAAAGCGTCGCCGAGAGGGTCGTTTCGACGCAGGCCCGCCAGACGCGATCGGATTGGCCTTGGGTGCCGAAGATCTTGCTCCAGAAACCGAAGTCGATGCAGACATAGGCGAGCACCGTCCAGGCGAGCGCGGCGGCTGCCGGAAAGATCACCGCGCCCTTGACGACGAAGACGATGGTGAGAAAAAGTGCGAGCAGCCCCGCGACCCCAATGACAATCCCCTTATAGAGAGCAAGGCTCGTCATTTTGTCTTTGTAGGCGTCCGGTTCCCACAGATAGAGCTGGGGCACGTTCGGGTTCCGCAGTTCGGCGACATAAGTGACGGTCGTGCCGGGATCGAGGGTCAGGCGAAAAACATCGGCGTCCGCGCTTTCGTCGCGTTCAATCGGAAATCCTTGGCTCGCGGTAATCGCGGAAATGCGCGAAGCGCCGAGATCAGGCCAGATTACGCCGGAGCCGACCAGCCGGAAATGCGGCGCGACTAGCAATCTTTCAATTTGTTCGCTGGTATCGTTGGTGAGCGCGAACACGATCCAATCCGGGCGCGTCCCTTCGTCCCGCGCCCGCACCTCGATGCGGCGAACGATGCCGTCGGAGCCGGGTGCCGTCGAGACGAGAAGACGGTCGCCGTCGGAATGATAGGTCTCAAAAGCCTTGGTCAGGTCGATGGCTTGCGACTCGATCGGCACGCGCACCGATTCGATGGCCCTTGCCGGGGAAAGCCCCGCCGCGAGCGCCAAGAACACGAAATGGAAAAGCAGATACCGCATCATGCTCGACAAAAAGCGTCTATCCCGCTCGATGGACCGGATCCTCGAACATTGCGGATCGCCCCAGTTGCGGCAAGGATTGGTAAGGCTAATGGAGCCGCGCGGCAAGAGCCAGGCCAAGCCTCGCCATGGGCGGGTGAAGAATTATGAGAAGATGTCAGAATTTAACGAAGCCAGGCAGATGAGCGTCTTGTGTCCATCCGCAATTCCGCGGATTGGCGCTTTCTCGCTTGGCTCAGCCGCTGTCGTAGACTTGCGAAGGACTTCGAAACCCTGACATGAAACGCTCTGGCGCGCGTCCACCTCGCCTCGATTCGCCTCATGCTCCGAAAATTCTGTTCAGGAACATGAACTTTCCGGACTCAACTTTCAGTGGTATTTGATAGGGACAAATCTAAAAGTAATCATTGTACCATCTTTTACAATAAACAACGTAGAGCATATGCCTTTCCGTATCCGATCTGTTGGCTCGTCCTCTATGATAGACCATTCCGTTGCAGACTATCACCGAACCGACCTTTGCTTCGACGATAACACGTTTGCCTGACTTACCGCTTTTGTGAGAACCAACAATAAACTCCGGTGCACCGTTATTCTCATCAATATCAACTAGAGGGATAAGAACTGTAAGGTAAAATACAGGTAGACGGCTCTCCAACTTTTCATCATCAAACAACGAATATACGTCCCGGTGCCAACTCCCGTCTTTTGAGTTTGGAATAGCCGGAAGACTGCCAGCATAAGATATATAATTTGATTTAATGGTTTTATTTACTATTGTTTTGATATTGTTGTTTTCTAATAATTGCTTCGATCGGAAAATCCCAAAATCCAAATCTAGATCATAGCGACCCTTTTCGAGGAACAGCACCGTGTGACCTCTGAAAGAGCCAACGCCATTTTTGTTTGCCACAGAAGCCTTTTTGAAAGCGTTCCAATACCTTTCATGTCCTTTCTTGAGCTCCAATATCGTCTTCTTCAAAAAGAGTTTGGGAATAACCGTAAACCCGTTTTTATCCAATTCAGCCATACCTCTCATATCCCTTAGCTTTTGATCCGGTATTCTCCCGATGAGCCCATTTTCCTTAACGTCAGCCTCGCCATTTGGCTGCGCGCGGCAATCCGGACGCGGGGATAGCCGTAGCTCGCTCCCCGCGGCCGCCGAACCTGGGCGTCCCGGCGCGGCTAATGGTTCTTTTCCCGTTTTCAAAGCCCACATCCACCGTAGTTTATCGATACCACCAGGACGTCCACGTCGGAGTGGAGGCGCCCGAAGTAGAACGATCAGCCGGAGGATCTCCGGGGACAATTCCGTCGGGACCGCGAACTTGGTCATCTGAAAAGCGATGTAGCGAGCATGCGTGACGATCTTATGAACGTGTCAATGCACTATTCCGCCTAGTACACCAGCCGGAACTATGTGCGGCGTATCATGGGGAGTCCAAGCCTCCATTTCTCCACCCAATGTTCGGCTGTGGGCATCAGGGCGGCGCCCGCTGGCCCTCGACTAGATCGCCGTTCAGTCATTTGCCTGTTCTGGATCAGCTATTGGCAAATAATGATCAAGGGCTTTTCGCGGCAAGTTTTCAGCGACGCAGGGCCTGTCTACTTAATGGCCCGCGGCACCCGCCACACCGCCGCTTCGCTGACGCCGCGGACCTAAGCCGTGCTGCCACACCTCCACCTCGTGGCTTGCGCGGGAGCGCGTTGCGTCTTGGTGTCCAGCAGTTTGATGTGATTTTCTACGGCCTTTAAGGCGTTCGAGAATCCTATCCAACCGCGTCTCGTACGATGGGCGGCGACAACCGCCGCGCCTTGTGATCGCTTTATATCATTATATCATTTGACGTGCGCCCTTATCCCTCCGAAAATGGGCTCGAATTCCCGGGCTAGCGCCGCATCGACATTGCTCATGCTCACCGGTAGACCAAGATCGCGAAGGCTAGTCACCCCAAAATGCGCGGCCGAAATGCCGCAAGGCACGATTCCGGAAAAATGCGTGAGATCCGGCGCGATATTGAGCGATATGCCATGGAGCGACACCCAGCGCCGGACCCTGATCCCAATCGCCGCGATCTTGTCCTCGGCGATCTCGCCGGTTTCACCGCGGGGCTTTTCAGGCCGCGCGACCCAGACCCCGATCCGGTCCGCGCGCCGCTCGCCCTTGACATTGAAAGTGCTCAGCGCCGCGATGATCCAGGCTTCCAACGCGCACACGAAGGCGCGCAGATCCGGGTTTCGGCGATTGAGATCGAGCATCACATAAATAACCCGCTGGCCCGGGCCATGGTAGGTGAATTGGCCGCCACGGCCGCTCTTGTGCACGGGAAAACGCGGGTCCAGGAGATCCGCCGCCCGCGCGGATGTGCCCGCCGTATAGAGGGGCGGATGTTCGAGGAGCCAGATGAGTTCCGGCGCGGCGCCCGTGGCGATGGCTTCAACGCGCGCGTCCATGAAGGCCACGGCCCCAGCGTAGGGCACTAGCGCGTCCGAAATCCGCCATTCGACCAAAGAGGCCTCGCGGGAGGGTACGAAAAGCGCCCGTTCGTCAAGGAGCATGCCCTATGATACCCGTTAGGTGGAAAATTGGCAGCTCGAGAATTTTTTACATGCCGACCATGCGCTGAATATCGGTTTACGTAGGGCGTATCCATGCCACACACGTATTTTGAAGACGTCCAGAGCCTCGCGGCAGAATACCCCTTTTCTATCGTCCTGAGAGATCCGCCAGATCAGGTAATTTTGATCCCTGCGTCAGTGTCGAGGTCGAACTACGACGGAGCCAAGGTCGTCGACGAGATTAGAATTAGGCGGATACTGTCAGCGGCCGCTTCCGACTATTGGGTAATATCTGCCCTCAGGCGTATGTCAGAGAGCGCAATTCCAGGATGGGACATCCTAGGCCTGAACGACAGCCAAGTCTTAGACGCTACTGCCATGGCGGTTGCAAACAACCGCATTTATGCTGTGGTAGCCAAAGGTCAGCTAGCCGAGAGTCACCGAGGTAGAGCACGAAATCTGACAATTGACTACCATGCTCATGTATCGCGTCTCAAAGACGCTGAGGCGTTCGAAAGATTTTGCTCCGAGGATTTGCCGGACCTTTGGTGCAAAGCATATCGTGAGATGCCAAACGCAGAATTCGAAATTGTTCAAGTCACTGACGGGGGATACGAATTTCTTTTTGACCTCGGAGCCGACCGAGTAGTGGCCGCGTTCGGAACTTCACAGTTTAATCCGGCTAAACGGGACAGTGAGCGGATGAAGGACTTCCTTGGCAAGACAACCAGTAAGGAAGCGCTGAATACGATTGTCAAGAAAGCGCCGTCCACCCAAGTGGCTGGGCAGCGTCAACAGATGGCTCAACTCTCTTGGCGTGAACGTTTTTTCTTAACCTATGGACACAAATATGATCGAGGACATTTTATGAGCCATAAGCAGGGGGGCGGTCTCGACATCAATCTTTTCCCTCAAAGGGCGGATATCAATCAAGGTCATGGACGTCTTGGTGCTCACTACCGAGCGATGGAAAAAGAGTGTGTCCACCAGGCCGAGCAGGGGGCCCCTGTTTTTTGCTTTTCTCGTCCGATCTACGACGATGAAAGTTGGGTTCCCGCAAAGCTCGACTACGGCATCATTTACGGGCCGCAACGTATATCAGTCGCGACATTTCCGAACAAATAGAAAAGTGGAACTGTCATAGGTTCCAGGTGGCGCCGCGGGAGGGTGGCGTAATCCCCGCGTTGTTTCAACCAACCGAATCGGCGGTGGCGCGCCGGTGGAGACCACGCCATGAAAACGGATACCACAGAAGCGACGGCGGACGCGGCCGGGACCGGTGGAGGCGGCCGGCCGGTTGTGGGGCCTGGCCACCGGCACGGCCATCGGCGAGCGCGGACTGATGGGAACCTTCGGGCCGGGGACGGTGCGTGTGCCGAC
>DATBYR010000343.1:0-3586 GCA_036513565.1 Methylocella sp.
TACTTCGGGCGGGGCCGGACCATTTTGATCGAAAGGGAAAGGATCAAGCAGCAGACACAACCGCCGCTTGCTGCACCGGTTACGACCGTCAGTACGACCGCTTGTATGGGCGCTTGCCGCCTTAGCCAGTGCAGTGAGCAGGAGCCACTGGCAGCCATGACCCGCGTGGACTCCGTTGCCGCCGCTATGCGCCAGATCGCGGACGCGAGACGATGTCCGCGCCATCGGTCATCTCGGGAATCAGCGGCGACGCTATCAAAACTCTGGAATTGACCGCGTTGATGTCAACGGCGCCACACAGACCCATGGTCACACTGAGTTCTTTCGCTATGATCTCCAGGCAGAGACGTACACCTGCTTCACCCATCGCGCCTAAGCCATAAAGAAAAGCGCGTCCGATCATCGTCCCTTTGGCGCCTAGCCCGATAGCCCTCAGGACATCCTGCCCGCTCCTGATGCCACCATCGAACCAAACCTCCGTTTGGCCCTTTACAGCCTTCGCGATCGTGGGCAGCACGCGAATCGAGGAAGGTGCCCCGTCGAGTTGCCGGCCACCGTGGTTGGATACGACAATCGCATCCGCTCCGGCGTCGACCGCGCGCCGCGCGTCCTCGGCATCCATGATGCCCTTTAGTACCAGCTTTTTATCCCACAACCGGCGGATCCAGGCGATATCGTCCCAGCTTAGCCGCGGATCGAATTGCTGGTCTATCCAAGCGAGCAGCGAGGTCATGTCATCGACGCCATCCACGTGACCGACGAGATTAGCAAAGCTTCGCCGCCGCGTGCGCAGCATTTCGAGACACCATTTGGGTTTCATGGCCAGGTCGATGAGGTTGGCGATCGTCAGTCTCAGGGGAACGGCAAGCCCATTACGCAAGACTTTGTGACGTTGGCTGGCCAGCGGAAGATCGAGCGTCACTACGAGCGCCGAGCATTGCGCCTGCTTCGCCCGGCCGATGAGGCGCTCGACGAAGCCCCTGTTGCGCATCACATAGAGCTGAAACCAAAATGGTTTCGTAGTATTCGCCGCCATGTCCTCGATCGAACAAATACTCATGGTCGACAAGCAAAACGGTATCCCGAAGGCCTCGGCGGCGCGGGCCGCAAGGATCTCGCCGTCAGCATGCTGCATGCCGCAGAGTCCGGTGGGTGCAAGAGCGACCGGCATCACCACGTCCTCACCGATCATCGTTGACCGAATAGACCGATTCTCGATGTTCACGGCCACACGTTGCCGAAAGCAAATCGTTGCAAGATCGAGTTCGTTGGCGCGGTACGTGCTTTCGGTCCAGGAACCCGAATCCACATAGTCGTAGAACATCCGGGGCACGCGCCTGCGCGCCAAGAGACGGAGGTCTTCAATGCAAGTTATGAGCGGCATTGCAATTGCCTCTCGCGCTGCCCGCCGCTCTCCAAACGAATCCGCCGGGCCTTGTCACGTCGGCGACGGGCTTGCCGTCACTGACCTATAGCCGTTCCATCCGCGATGGTCACAATCAGCTATAGCGGCTACCGCTTCCCTCCCGCCCTGCGCCAGCATCCGCGCGGCAAGATCGTCCTGCGCACTGGCGCGTGATCTGCACCGCGTCGACATGCCGTTCGATCAGGTAGCGTAGCGGTCTCGGTGAGGCTGATACTTTCCGGTTAACTGCCGGCCTTTCGCTTTTCATCAACCAGGGGCGCCCCAATCGTGCCGTTCTTGTTGCCGCCATGGCTCTCACAAGGAGAATTTCGACAAGCATAAATCCATGCTTCTTGCCGAAGCCGACGAAATTCCAGCCGAAGCTGATGGCGATACTGGCGGGTTCGATATGTGGCGCTATCGCGCGCGTCCCGGACGTGACTTGTCGTGCTCTGTCGGGGCTGAGACGCGGTGCGTCCGAGCGGGGCGCGATCGAAGCACGGGAACCAGCTTTTTTGAATTACACCTCACCGGTGGCGGCGGGCGGGGGGCCCGCGACCGCCGGGCAAGTCTTAGTGGTGTGTCCCTCTTCGCCGAATGCGCCGCACCGTATGAGTGTTCGCGCGGGCGCTATGCCACCAAAGAGGGCGGCGAGTTCTTTGTCGATTTCTTCGCGGATGGCGATCACATCCTTTGCACGCGCAATCTTGCCGTCGATTCATGGAACATTCCGCCGCTGGCAGATACCTTTTCTGGAATAATGTGTGGCGTTAGCCGGCCGCCCTCAGTCTCGACGATCTTGCGTTGATCGCAGTCCCAATCGGCTTCTTGCGAGTTATCGCTGTGGCTTAATTGTGACACTCTTGGATTCTCACGTGAGGCCCCTCGAAGTTTTGCATAAAAGGTTTTAACGTAGTGCATTGCTGCCGTTCTTCATTCGATAGAGCTTAATTCGACGGGGACGCACCTAAACTCTGGGCGCCAAGAGGTTCAGCCCGATGACGACATGGACCACCATGCGAACGGTCTCCGGCGCAATTTGTGTCGCCGGAAGCCTGTCCATGGTCGAGACGGCAAAAGCCACGGAGCTTGGCGGCAGCGAATATATTCTTGGCCTCACCCTCCCGATGGCGGGTTACACACCGCCACCGGGCGTTTATTTCTGGGACACGTTTGTTCTTTATCAGGGCAGCGGTAATCTTTTCCCCGGCAATGGCTTCAAGAGCAGCACGAGGATCACCGAGAATATCGTCGCCGACATCGCGATCACTAGCTGGTTTCCGGATTTTAAGCTTTTCGGCGCCGACCCGGGCTTCGCCGTGACGGTTCCATTCGGCTCGGAGCGGACTACAGCGAATTTCACCGTCGCCGCACCCATGCACCCGGCCCAGCGGTTTAGCCGCGCCGGCGACATCTTCGGCATCGCGGACACCGAATACAGCGCCATCCTCGGCTGGCATGCGGGCGAGCAACATTGGAACGTGATCCTGACCGGCTTCGCCCCTACGGGAAACTTTGTTCCCAACCGGTTGGTGCAGACGAGCCTGAACCGCCCCGCCCTCGATCTCAGGGGGGCCTATACGTACCTTGGTCTGCAGACCGGTCTCGAGGTCACTGGCGCGCTTGGCCTGACGCTCAACGCGCCCAACACGGCGACAAATTACCAGAGCGGCGCCGAGCTGCATTTCGAATGGGCGGTCAATCAGCATTTTCCTTTGGGCCTTGCCGCGGGCGTCGGCGGCTACTTCGAGCAGCAGGTGACGAATGACCACGGCTCGGGCGACCAACTCGGCGCTTTCAGGGGACGCGTGGCGGCCGTCGGGCCGTTGCTCAGCTATGCGCTCAAGGCAGGGGCCCAAGAGGTCGACTTCAGCGCCCGGTGGTTCCATGAGTTCGACGTCGAAAACCGGCTCCGAGGAGACTCCATCTTCGCGTCCCTCGCTTTCCCGCTCTAGCGCGATGATTGAGGGTGCGAGCGGATGCGAGCGGATCGCCCCTTTATCACCGTCTCCCCAGGACATATTTTTTAGACGCGCGCGGACACACGGTACGTAGGTAACACTTGAATGCGTTCGCATGCGTTCGCACAGACGAAAGCGTAACTATTGAGTGATAGGAAAGGGAGGATCGAAAATGGGTGAAACATCGAAGCACGCCTCGTCGAAACATAAGCGCAAAGAG
>DATBYR010000344.1:0-7555 GCA_036513565.1 Methylocella sp.
GGATCATCTCAAGCCACGGTTAATCCCAATGAATCGCCGCCGCCGCATTTACGAAGGCAAGGCAAAGGTCCTCTATGAGGGTCCCGAACCGGGTACGCTCATCCAGCACTTCAAGGACGACGCCACCGCGTTTAACGCCAAAAAGCACGAGGTAATCGACGGAAAAGGGGTGCTCAACAACCGGATCTCCGAGTTTGTTTTTCAAAATCTCAACGACATCGGCGTTCCGACGCATTTCATTCGCCGCCTCAATATGCGGGAGCAATTGATTCGGGAAGTGGAAATCGTGCCGCTCGAAGTGGTTGTCCGCAATGTCGCGGCCGGGTCGCTCTCGACCCGGCTTGGGATCGAGGAAGGCACCCAATTGCCGCGCTCGATCATCGAATTCTACTACAAGAACGATGAGCTCAACGATCCGATGGTTTCCGAGGAACATATCACGGCGTTCGGCTGGGCGAGCCCGCAGGAAATCGACGACATCATGTCGCTCGCGATTCGGGTCAACGATTTCCTATCCGGGCTTTTCCTTGGCGTCGGCATAAGGCTTGTCGATTTCAAGGTGGAATGCGGCCGGCTGTGGGAAGGCGATGTAATGCGCATCGTCGTCGCCGATGAGATTTCCCCCGATTCCTGCCGCCTGTGGGACATCAGATCGAACGACAAGCTCGACAAGGATCGTTTCCGCCGCGATCTCGGCGGGCTGGTCGAGGCGTATACCGAAGTCGCGAGGCGGCTCGGTATCTTGCAGGAAAACGAGCAGCCCCGCGCCAATGGGCCGAAGCTCGTCCAGTGAAGATCGATCCGCTCCTCGCGAGGGAGGATTATTAATGCGCACGTATGCACTCTCCATCGCTGCTGCAGTGGCTCTTTTCTCTGTACCCATTTCGGCGTCTTCTCAACCTTCTTTTGAGATTGGACCGGGAGGCATCCTCATAGGCGGTGGGTCTGGGCAGTGCGAAAAACTGCGGCGCGCCTGCCAGCACAAGGAGGAATTAGGCGAGCAACGCGAAGGAAATTGCCGTAGATACCGCGAGACGTGCAGACGCTAGGTTCCGCGCTGGGGGAAACCGTCCCATCGCGGTCGATACGGATGGGCGGCTGCTCGTGATCATCTGCAAGAGTTGGAATTTGCACTGATGAAAGCCCGGGTGGTCGTGACTCTCAAAACCGGGATTTTGGATCCGCAAGGCAAGGCCATCGAGGGTGCGCTGAAATCGCTCGGCATCGCCGGTATCGACAGCCTGCGGCAAGGAAAAATATTCGAGATCGAACTCGCGGCAAACGATCGAACCGCGGCGGAGGGAGTGCTGCGCGATGCTTGCGAGAAATTGCTCGCCAACCAAGTCGTTGAAAATTTCCAGGTGGAAATCTTCTAAATTTTCGCAAGCGGCGGATTGCTCGCGCAAGCAGCCATGAGCGAGGACAATATCGCCGACGCATGAAAGCCGCCATAATTCTCTTTCCCGGCTCCAACCGCGAGCGAGACGCGCTCCGCGCCGTGGAAAAAATCGCCAAAGCTAAGCCTTCCATCGTCTGGCATCGCGACCATAGTCTGCCCGTCGGCACCGATCTTGCGGTGCTTCCAGGCGGCTTTTCTTACGGCGATTATCTGCGCTGCGGCGCCATCGCCGCGCGGGCGCCGGTCATGGACGCCGTGCGCGCTCATGCCGGGGGCGGCGGTCTCGTTCTCGGCATCTGCAACGGCTTCCAGATCCTCGTTGAAGCCGGGCTATTGCCTGGCGTGTTGATGCGCAACGCCAATTTGCGCTTTATCTGCCGGATGCAGCATTTGACCGTCGAGCGCAACGATACGCCTTTTACCTCCCGCTATGGCAAAGGCCAGATCATCAAAGTGGCGATCGCGCACGGCGAAGGAAATTATACCGCCGATGCGGAAACGATTGCGCGCATCGAGGGCGAGGGCCGCGTCGCCTTCCGCTATTGCGACGCGCGAGGTGCAAGGGATCGCGGCGCCAATCCCAACGGATCGGTCAATGACATCGCCGGGATATATTCGGAGAGGTTCAATGTTCTTGGCCTGATGCCGCATCCGGAAAATCTCATTGACCCGCTGGTTGGCGGGATCGATGGGCGCGGCATGTTCGAGAGCCTGTCGGGCTTTAAGGGGACCCCGAATCAAGATACGCTCGGCAATCGCTGCGCCGGTTCGACTGGGGGCCTGGAGTAAGGATGGAGGTCCGCCCGGATTCAGTGCAGCCGACAAGACGGAATGAGAGACTCACGCTACGTGCTTGTCGCGAAAGCAAGTCCCGCACAGGTGAGATGGTTGCGCGCGTTGGCGAGGGTGCATAGAACGCCGCTGCCGCCGCGTTTGCGCGAGAAAGGCGGACGGACGGTCGCCAAGATAACTACAAACACGGATGCGGGAGCCGTCCAGGCCGAAATTCATCGGCATGTGGAAATCGGCTTGACCTTGCATACCGACGAAGCCGGAGCCTACTGGGGCATCGGCGACATTTCAACGATACCGTCAACCATTGGGAAGGCGAATTCATTTGTGACGGTGTCACCACAAACGAGATCGAAAGTGTTTTTGCCGTTCTCAAGCGCGGGTTGATTGGCGTCTATCACCACGCGAGCCCAAAGCATCTTGACCGCTACGTCAACGAATTCATGTTCCGCATTTAATGAGGGGAACGTGAAGCATCACACCCTCACGCGGCTGGAAAACCTCGTCGGTGCGGTCTCTGGCAGGCGGCCAACCTGTGCAGACTTGATTGCATGAAAAAGCCGAAACCTCCGAAGATATTGGATGCTATGGTCGCGTATTGCCGCTCTCGAGGCGATCGGCGGCGCGCCGCAAAAGATTCTCCATGATCGCGAATGATGGCGTAAAAAAGAGTGCACACGACCGGACTTAGTGAATTGAGACTAAAGAACAAATGGTGATAAATCAAGAGTTTAGATTTAGTGTGGCGCCGATGATGGATTGGACGGACCGGCATTGCCGGTTTTTCCATCGCATCTTGTCGCGGCGGGCGCGGCTTTACACCGAGATGTTGGCGGCCCGCGCGGTCCTGCATGGCGAGCGCGACCGCCTGCTGCGGTTCGACGCGGCCGAGCATCCCGTCGCCCTTCAACTCGGCGGCTCCGATCCCGCGGAATTGGCGGCGGCGGCGCGAATTGGCGCCGATTACGGTTTTGATGAAATCAATCTCAATATTGGGTGTCCGTCCGAGCGCGTGCAAAGCGGTGCTTTCGGCGCTTGTCTGATGCGCGAGCCGGAGCTTGTCGGCGATTGCGTCGCCGCGATGAAGGCGCGGATCAAAATTCCGGTGACCGTCAAATGCCGCACGGGCGTCGACGAACAAGACCCGGAGGCGGCGCTAGGCGGCTTGGCAGGGCGCGTCATCGCCGCCGGTTGCGACGCGCTCATTGTCCATGCGCGAAAGGCCTGGCTGAAAGGCCTGTCTCCGAAGGACAACCGCGACGTGCCACCGCTCGATTACGGTCTCGTCCATGCCCTTAAACAGCGCTTTCCCAATGTTGCCGTGGTGCTCAACGGCGGCCTCGCGACACTCGCGGAGATGCGCGCCGAACTCCATCACGTCGATGGCGTGATGGTCGGGCGCGCCGCCTACCAGAACCCGGCGCTGCTCCTCGATGTCGATGCGGTTTTCTTCAACGAGCCGGCTCCGGTCGCTAGCGGCGCGGCGGCAGTCGAGGGTTTCATTCCCTATGTCGAGGCGCGCCTTGCCGAAGGTGTTCCGCTTCACGCAATGACACGCCATCTCCTAGGGCTTTTCAATGGCTTCCCAGGTGCCCGCAGGTGGCGGCGCCATCTCGCGGTGGAGTCGGCGAAACCGGGCGCCGATACGAGAGTTTTGCACGCGGCCTTGGCGAATGTGGATCGCCCGTGCGGCATCGGCGCGGCGGCATGAGCGCGGGCTCTTGAAAAATTGCCCCGATGTGCCGATGTCTGGCAAGCAATGCCGCCGTCTTGCAAATCCCCGACGCGTTCCACGCGGATGTTGGCCAAGGAGATCGAACGATGAAAAAGCTTTCCTTTATTCGGCGCAACAACCAACGCCATTGGGTCGGCGATGGGTTTCCCGTGCGCAGCATTTTTTCCTACAATGACCTCGGCAAGGAAATATCGCCGTTTCTGCTGCTGGATTATGCTGGGCCGGAGAATTTTCCTCCCTCGGAACAAAGGCGCGGGGTCGGCGCCCACCCGCACCGCGGGTTCGAGACGGTCACGATTGTCTATAGCGGCGAGGTCGAGCATCGCGACTCCTCGGGCGGGGGCGGCATCGTCCGTCCCGGCGACGTCCAATGGATGACGGCGGCCTCGGGGCTCGTGCATGAGGAATTTCACGGTTCCGAATATGCCAAGCGCGGCGGGCCGTTCGAGATGATCCAATTATGGGTCAATTTGTCCGCGAAAGACAAGAAAGCCCCTCCTGGCTATCAAAACATCACCAATGCTCAAATACCGCGGGTCGACCTGCCGTCCGGCGCCGGGACCGTGCGCGTTATCGCGGGCAATTACCAAGCAACGCAAGGCCCTGCGCATACTTTTAGTCCGATGAATGTTTGGGACGTGCGCCTGAACGCCGGCGGGCGCGTGGAATTTCGTATTCCGGTCGGCTGGACCACGGCGCTCTTCGTGCTCAAGGGCCGGGTCCGGCTGGGGTCTGGCGAAATCGCGAGCGCGGCCGAATTGGCCGTCCTCGAACGCGAGGATGAAACGTTTGCGATCGAGGCGCTGGAAGACAGCACGCTCTTGTTCCTCAATGGGCAGCCGATCGAGGAACCGATCGTTGGCCAGGGGCCCTTTGTGATGAACACGCGGGCCGAGATAGACCAAGCGATGGACGATTACCGGATTGGACGCATGGGCCGCCTTTCCGCGCACGCCTAAAAGCCTTGGTTTCCCCCGGAGCATGATCTGTGAATTGAACGGACCACGTCATTCTACCGGCCTGCCCAATCGCCCGGCGAGGGGCCGTCCGGCCGGAACGCGAGCCCCGCGTGATCGCCCATTCGAGCGCCTCGCGCTCGATTTTTTCGCGCGAGCCAGCAAGACCGAAATGCTCGACGTAGCCGAAAACCATCGCGAGATAATCGTCTTGCGAACAGGAATGAAAGCCGATCCAAAGACCGAAGCGGTCCGAAAGTGAGATCTTTTCCTGCACCGCGTCGTCCGGATTGATCGCGGTTCCGCGTTCGTTTTCGATCATTTCGGGGGAAAGGATATGGCGGCGGTTCGACGTTGCATAAAATAAAACATTTCCCGGGCGTCCCTCGATCCCGCCTTCGAGGGCGGTCTTCAGCGATTTATAGCTCGTATCCGCCGCTTCAAAGGAAAGATCGTCGCAAAAAACAAGAAAGCGCCAGGTTTTCCGCGCAAGAGCGCCATAAGGTGAGGCAGCCCCTCGATGTCCTCGCGATGAATCTCGACAAGTTTGAGCGGCTTGATGCCTAGAGAAGCGGCGAGACGCGCATTAATTGTTGCATGCACGGCCTTGATGAGCGCGGATTTGCCCATTCCGCGGGCGCCCCAAAGCAGCGCGTTGTTGGCCGCGAGTTTTGGGCGAAGCGCTCCGTATTGGCGAGAAGCGTGTCCCTGGCCTGGTCGATGACGTGCAACAGTCCGATATCGACACGATTGACACACGGGACAGGGACAAGCGTCGCGGTCCCGGCGGCGAAGACGAACGCCTCGGCGGCGTTGAAATCGCAGGGCCCGGCTTGCGCGCCGGCGAGCCTCTCAAGAGCGGCGGCAATCCGCTCCAGCGCCTTGGCGGAGGAGTAATCGCCGGGAAACTCTGGGCCGTCTTTTGTTCCGACAACCTTTTCCTTCTCGCCGTCAGATCTGCGAGGTGCCGCAGGGGACGGCCCCGGCTGCTGTGAAATCAGATCCGCGGGCGCGCATTCGAAAACTGCGGCCAGTTCCTCGAGCATATCCTGGTCATAGGGCGATAAGCCACGCTCTAGTTTGCTTACCGTAGACTGCTCCACCTTCATTTTTTCCGCCACCTGCACCTGGGTCAGGCCTGCATGGCGCCGCCACGCCTCAATGAAGTGCGGCGTGCGTTTGCGTGGCGGTTTGTGAGCTGACGGCATGTCGGTAAGCTTTCAAAGTAGGAACTGCGCGGCTTTAGACCATTTTCCGAACTTCCGGAATCCGGACCGCCGGGACAGGGTCATTCGTAAAGCGCGCGTAGCCTCCCTTCGGCAGGAGACCCCGCAAACCGGCTGATTGATGGCGGCACTTCGCGCCATTGCTTTCGCGCCCGCTGTGGCTATATTCGCGCGCCATGCAGACAGAAGTCTTGGCGGACGCAAGTCTTTAAAGGACTAGGAATCAAGGAGAAGGGATTTTGTTTACACCTGCTTTCGCCCAAGCCGCCACTGCCGCCGGCCCCACCTCGGCGGACATACTCATGCAGTTGGTGCCCTTCGCGCTGATCTTTGCCATCGCGTATTATTTTGTCATCCGGCCGCAGCGCAAAAAGGCGAAGGAACATGAAAATCTCATCAAGAACACGCGCCGGGGCGATAGCGTGATCACGACCGGAGGCCTGATCGGCAAAGTGACGAAAGTAGTGGATGATGCGGAGCTCGAACTCGAAATCGCGCCGAATGTCCGGGTGCGCATCCTCCGGGCGATGATTTCGGACGTGCGGGCCAAGGGCGAGCCGGTCAAGGATCAGGCTTGATTCCAAGCCTGCAACAAGCAGGAACACCGGGCAGGCGGCGGGAGCCGCGCCCATAACCGTCGAGATTTTGCACCATCATGCTGCGTTTTCCGGCCTGGAAGATCGTATCCATTCTGGCGATGACGGCGTTCGCGCTTCTCCTCATCGTGCCGAGCCTCCTCGGCCCGGACCATCGCGAGGCGGTGATTTCGCATCTCCCGAAATGGATGCCGGCCCGCGCCATCGTGCTCGGCCTCGATCTGCAAGGGGGATCGCATGTGCTTCTGGAGGTGGACAGCAATTCGGTCGTGAAGACTCTTGTCGACAATCTGCGCGACAGCGTCCGGCGGGTGCTGCGCGAGGAGAAGGTTGCGATCACCGGCGGCATCGGCGCCCAGCCGCGCGGCGTGCAATTGCGCATCCCCGATCCGGGCGAGCGTGCGAGAGTCATGCCGAAACTTAAGCAATTGGCGGCCTCCGCCGGCAGCGGCCTTTCCGACTCTTCTCGCGCGGCGGCCTTCGACGTGAGCGAAAACGACAGCGGCCTCATCCAGTTCACGGTGACCGAGGCGGGAGTCGAAAGCAAGGTCCGCCGCGCCGTCGAGCAATCGATCGAAGTGTTGCGCCGCCGCGTCGATGCGCTCGGCACCACGGAGCCCAATATCCAACGGCAAGGGGCCGATCGTATTCTCGTCGAAGTGCCGGGTTTGCAGGACACCAGCAAGCTCAAGGAAATTCTGGGAACAACAGCCAAGCTCGAATTCCGCCTTGTCGCCGAACCGGGCGCCGATCCTGCCGATGTCGAATCTTTGGAAGACGTCGAGCAACCCGGCAAATCGTTGCCGGTGCAGAAGCGCGTCATGGTGCAGGGCGAGGATTTGACCGATGCC
>DATBYR010000345.1:0-2778 GCA_036513565.1 Methylocella sp.
CCTGCCAGTCGGTCGGCCCGTTGGAACGCGAGATTTGCACGGCCGTGACTTTGTATTCGGGACAATTGGTTGCCCAGTCGGAGAAGTCCGTCGTCACGACATTGGCCTGCGTGGACGGATGGTGGAACGTCGTGTAGACGACGCCCGGCGCCACGCGATCGGTGACGAGCGCGCGCAAAGTGGTTTCCCCGGCGCGGCTCGCAACCTTCACCCAATCGCCATCGCGGACGCCGCGCTGTTCGGCGTCGTGCGGATGGATTTCGAGACGATCCTCCTCGTGCCAGGCGACATTTGCCGTGCGGCGCGTCTGCGCTCCGACATTATAGTGGCTCAGGATGCGCCCGGTCGTGAGCAAAAGCGGGAAGCGCGCCCCAGTCCGCTCATCGGTCGCCACGTATTCGGTGACGACGAATTTGCCTTTGCCGCGCACGAAGGCGCCGATGTGCATGATCGGCGTCCCTTCCGGGGCTTTCTCGTTGCAAGGCCATTGGAGGGAGCCCAATTCATCGAGCTTTGCGAAGGAAACACCCGCAAACGTCGGCGTCGTCGCCGCGATCTCGTCCATGATCTCGCTTGGATGCGCATAATTCATGGGATAGCCCATGGCATTCGATAGCGCCATGGTAATTTCCCAATCGCCGAATCCGTTCTTGGGGCTCATTACCTTGCGCACACGCCCGATGCGCCGCTCGGCATTGGTGAAGGTCCCATCTTTTTCGAGGAAGGTCGAACCCGGCAGGAACACATGCGCGTAATTCGCGGTCTCGTTGAGGAAAAGATCCTGCACGACCACGCATTCCATGGCGGCGAGGCTCCTGGCCACATGCGTCGTGTCGGGATCGGACTGAAGGATATCCTCCCCCTGGACGTAAATACCGCGGAAAGTGCCCTCGACGGCGGCGTCGAACATATTTGGGATGCGCAACCCAGGCTCTTTGTCGAGCGCGACGCCCCAAGCCTTCTCGAAGATCGAACGCACGGCGTCGTTCGAGACGTGCCGGTAGCCGGAGAATTCGTGCGGGAAGGAGCCCATGTCGCACGAACCCTGGACGTTGTTTTGGCCGCGCAACGGATTGACGCCCACCCCGCGCCGCCCAAGGTTCCCCGTAGCGAGCGCGAGATTGGCGATCGCTAGCACCGTGGTCGAGCCTTGGCTGTGTTCGGTGACGCCGAGCCCGTAGTAGATCGCTGCATTGCCGCCCGTGGCGTAGAGCCGCGCGGCCTTGCGGATTGTATCCGCCGGAACGCCAGAGATTTTTGCAACTGCTTCTGGGCTGTTGCGGAGCTCCGATACAAACTCCGCCCAATCCTGGAATTCCTGCCAGTCGCAACGTTCGCGCACGAAGGTCTCGTTGACGAGTCCCTCAGTGACGATGACATGGGCAAGCGCGGTCAGAACCGCTACATTGGTTCCAGGCTGCAGGGGAAGATGATAATCCGCTTCCACATGCGGCATCCGAACAAGGTCGATCCGGCGGGGATCGAGAATGATCAGCTTGGCGCCCTCGCGCAGCCTTTTTTTCATGCGGGAAGCGAACACCGGATGCGCATCGGTCGGGTTGGCGCCGATAATCATGACCACGTCCGTTTCATCGACCGAATCGAAATCCTGGGTTCCAGCGGACGTGCCGAAAGCGGTCCCGAGGCCATAGCCGGTCGGCGAATGGCAGACCCGAGCGCAGGTATCGACATTATTGTTGCCGAAGCCTGCCCTGACGAGTTTTTGGACGAGGTAGGTCTCTTCGTTGGTGCAGCGCGACGATGTGATGCCGCCGATGGAGTGCTTGCCGTAAGCCGCCTGAATGCGCTTGAACTCGGAGGCGGCATGACCGATCGCCTCGTCCCAGGAAACCTCGCGCCAGGGGTCCGAGACGTTGGCGCGGATCATCGGCTTTAGAATGCGCTCCCTGTGGGTCGCGTAGCCATAAGCGAAGCGGCCCTTGACGCAGGAATGACCGTGGTTCGCCTTGCCGTCCTTGTAGGGAACCATGCGGACGAGCTCCTCGCCGCGCATCTCGGCCTTGAAGCTGCAGCCGACCCCGCAATAGCCGCAAGTCGTCACCGCCGAATGTTCCGCCTGGCCGATGTCGTTCACCGACTTCTCGATGAGCGTGGCGGTCGGGCACGCCTGGACGCAGGCGCCGCAGGATACGCACTCCGATTCGAAGAAGGGCTCCATTTGCCCCGCCGAAACCCGGCTCCCAAAACCGCGCCCATCGATCGTGAGGGCAAAGGTTCCCTGGACTTCCTCGCACGCGCGAATGCAACGGTTACAGACGATGCATTTCGCCGGATCGTAGCTGAAATAGGGATTCGACTCGTCTTTTTTGTCGGCGAGGTGGTTGGCGCCCGCGTAGCCGTAGCGGACATCGCGCAGCCCGACGTTGCCGGCCTCCGTCTGCAACTCGCAATTGCCGTTGGCGGCGCAGGTGAGGCAATCAAGCGGGTGATCGGAGATATAAAGCTCCATTACACCCTTGCGCAGGGCTTTCAGGCGCTCGGTCTGGGTGTGGACCACCATGCCCGGCGCGACCGGGGTAGTGCAAGAGGCGGGGGTTCCGGCGCGGCCTTGAATCTCGACTAGGCAAAGACGGCAGGAGCCGAAGGCTTCGATCATGTCGGTGGCGCAGAGTTTTGGGATTTTTGTCCCAACCTCCATCGCCGCCCGCATGATGGACGTGCCTTCCGGGACCCGCACTTCGGTGCCGTCGATGGTGAGCGCGACCGTTTTTTCCGAGCGCGAGACGGGAGTTCCATAATCGATCTCGGTAACCAGCG
>DATBYR010000346.1:0-6364 GCA_036513565.1 Methylocella sp.
CGCGATCATCAAATCACAATCGTGCATTGCATTATTGGCTTCATAAGTGCCGTGCATGCCGAGCATGCCGAGCCAGTTCTTGCCCGACGCCGGATAGGCGCCAAGCCCCATCAAGGTCGAGGTGAGCGGAAACCCGGTGAGTGAAACGAGTTCGCGCAGCAGACGCGAGGCCTCGGGGCCCGAGTTGATGACTCCGCCGCCGGTATAAAAGACCGGACGCCTGGCCGCCGCCATCAGCGCGACGGCCCGCGCGACCCGGCCAGGATCGCCATCGAGCTTCGGCCGATAGGTCTTGTGCTCGATGTTGCGCGGGCCGATGTAGGTGCCGGCCGCGAATTGCACGTCCTTCGGGATATCGACAACGACCGGCCCCGGACGCCCGTTCTGCGCGACGTAAAAAGCCTCGTGCAGCACGCGCGGCAAATCCTCGATCTGGCGGACCAGATAATTATGCTTGGTGCAATGCCGGGTTATGCCGACCGTATCGCATTCCTGGAAGGCGTCGGAGCCGATGAGATGGGTTGGCACCTGGCCGGTAATACAAATGAGCGGGATCGAATCCATCAACGCATCGGTCAAGCCGGTAACCGCATTGGTGGCGCCAGGACCGGAGGTCACCAAAAGCACGCCGGCCCTGCCGCTCGACCGGGCGAAGCCCTCGGCGGCATGCGCCGCCCCCTGTTCGTGGCGCACCAGCACATGCTTGATGACATTTTGGTGAAACAGGGCGTCATAGATCGGCAGGACCGCGCCACCCGGATAGCCGAAAATTGTTTCGACTCCCTGGTCCCGCAACGCCCGGATGACCATTTCCGCGCCGGTCATCAGATTGGTCACATCTTGCTCCAACGGGTGCCTTTCGAAGCGATTGTTTGCGATTTCTTGAATTTGGGCAATAAAAAAGGCCCATGAGGGCCCCCGGATATGCGCCAGCTAAGGGAAAACGGAGCCTATCTCCGTCTCGCCTCCGGCGCGCGCACTACGCTAAGAATGATGTTCACGGGACGAACCCTTGCCGACGGAGAACTTGTCTTCCTTAGCCGATGCGCACCGGACGGTCAATAAGGTTTGTTAGGGCACAGGGCGATTCAGTAAAAGCGAAAGGCTCATCTTGAAAATAGGCGAACAGCCTTGTTTCTGTCGTCCTGGAACCGCTCGATGGCTCTCGTAGGCGAATTCGCGACGGATTTCACAATCCGCCGAGCGGCTTCCCCGCACACTCGAAGGCATGACCACCAGCCGGTTAGTTGGTGCGCACTTGGCATTAAACTTGCTCAGCTATTAAACTTGCTGAGCTAACGCAGCCGTCCGGCTCGCCGGAGCTGGCGCGGGATTGGTTCCGTCTTTGGGGGATTGAAATGAAACTCATCAAGCTGGTTCTTCTGGCCTCGGCGGCGGCTTTGGCCGGGGTGGCCTTTGTGCCGGGCGCCCGCGCCGCCGATCTCCCGGCGCGCCAGGCGGCGCCGATTGAATATGTCCGCATTTGCGACGCCTATGGCGCCGGCTTCTTTTATATTCCGGGCACCGATACATGTTTGCGGGCTGGCGGTCTGGCGCTGACCGAGCTGCGCGGCTTCGATCCCTCCTTCAGCATCGTCGGCCCGCTTTTTTACGGAACTGGTATGCCACACCTAGGCGCTGGATTCGTGCCTGCGCCAAGCCAATATTCCAATGCCCGCTCGCGCGATGCAACTGACTTCGCCGCTCTGGGCCGGGTCGAACTCGACGCCAGGACCCAATCGCCCTTTGGCACCTTGCGGTCGTTCATTCGTGTCGACGCTTTCTACGGGTCGAATGGCAGCGCGGCTCTCGGCAGTCTCGGGCAACAAGCAAATACGTTCAACACAACGGCTGGAGCGAGCGCGCCGCGCGAGACGACCATTGTCAACAAGGCCTTTATTCAGTTTGCCGGCCTAACCGCGGGGCGGGCGCAATCGATGTTCGATTTCTATGTCGACGCCTATAATTACCATAGTTTGCGCGGGTCCAATGCGACCGTTACCCTATTGGCCTATACGGCGACCTTCGGCAACGGTTTCTCCGCGACCCTCTCCTTCGAGGATCAGCCGGACCGGCGCGCCGCCATCGGCAGCACGATCGCCAGCACAACCGCCGCGCCGATCACGATCGGCGGCGTTTCGGCGACCTCCTTTCAGGCCCAGCCGGGGGGCTCGCGGGTGCCGGAGATTGTTGGCAATCTCCGCCTCGATCAGCCCTGGGGGGCGGTGCAACTCTCGGCCGCCGCCCATCAGCTTAGGGACACCCTCTTCGCAATGACCGCGCTTGCGACGCCTCCGGTTGCCGTGCCTGGCGGGTATGCCTTTCCGGCTCTGACCAGCAATTCCTACGGCTTCGCGGTCCAGGGTGGCGTGCAGTTGAACGCCGATTATCTCTCGCCCGGCGACAAGCTATGGTTGCAGGCCGCTTACGAAAAAGGCGCTTTTGGCTATATCGCTGGCAATAACTATGCCTTCAGCTATGCGTCGCTCAATCAAAACCGGTTCCCCGGCTCCGGCGGCACCCCGCTCGATTATGGCGACGGCTGGAACCCGCAGATCAATTCCGACTGCGTCTTTACCGGCAGCGGCGCCTGCGAACAGCAATGGGGCTGGGACATCACCGGCGCCTACAAGCATTATTGGCTCCCGATCCTGAGTTCGGCGATTTATGGCTCCTATCTTGAAGTGCATTATCCCGCCAACGCACTCAGCGGATTTGGCGGCGCGGTCGGAGTCTCGAACCTCAAGGAGGCGCGGGTCGGCACCAATTTCGTTTGGACGCCGCTCAAGGGCTTCGATATCGGTGCCGAGTTCATGTATGTGCATTTGAACGAGACGCGCCCGGCCGGGCTCGCTCCAGATTCGACCCTCACCGCGGCGGGCTTACCCGCATTCCAGTCCAACAATAACCAATATGAAGGCCGCTTGCGCATCCAGCGCGCCTTCTAGCGCTTTCCCGTGGGCGAGTAGGGTCCGCCGCGGATCAATAACTTTGAGGATGGCAAGTTTCGGCAAGTTTAAACCGCTCGGAGCATGACCAGGCCAGCCTTTGGGGTTCCTCCGCCCGGCGCGAAAGCGCCGGGTTTTTTCTCCGGGGGTCGCCAGACACACTCCTGGGCACATCCGGTTAGCGGACCGGAAATCGGCGCGACAAATTTGCCACACTTCGCCCCAATCTGCTCCGCTTGGCCCAATCGCCGGAGCCCATGAATCTGAAAAAGCGCTTGTCTTTTCAATAAGTTGACAAGAGATTGGCATAATCGCATTCATCCGACTGTCATATCCGTGTCGCCGAAGCGTCATCCGCTCTTGCTACCAGCATTGTCATTCGCAGGAAGCTCGCAGGGGAGAGGGTCATGAAAATCAGGGACAATAAGCGGGGCAGTAAGCGACGCCATAAACCAGCCATCGCCGCGGTGGCATTTGGGGCTCTGCTGAGCTTCCAGGCCGGCGCGGCACGGGCTGACAGCACGGCAGCCGAAATTCGCTTCCTCAAGGCGCGGTTGAAGCAGCTCGAAGAAAAGTTTGCCCACCAGGATAGGCAAATCCGCGGTGTCGCAAAGTTTCCAGCCATGCCGCCGGCGCCCGAGACGCCAATCGTGTGTAAGGACGGCCCCTGTCCGCCGCCCCCGCTGCCCCCGCCGCCGGTTTTCGTAAGTTTTAAGAATGGACTCAAGGTCGAGTCTTTCGACCACGACTTTAGTTTTAAAATTGGCGGCCGCATATTCGTGGACGGCGGAGTTTCCGACCATCCAGTGCAGGCGTTCGTGGGCATACCGCCTTTCACCTTCTTTCCCGCGCATGCCGGATCGGGTTTTTCCAATCAAGTGGGCTTCCGTCAGGCCCGTCTGGAGGTCGAAGGCAAGGCATGGAGAGACTGGTACTATAAATTTCAGTATGACTTCACGGGTTCGGGCAACGACCTTATCGCAGGGGGATTCCGCGATGTCTGGCTCGCGTGGCAGCCACAGTGGGCAAGTGGGCCGGACATCGTGTGTAAGGACCAAGACTGTCCGCCGCGTTACATTACGCCGATCGCTTTCCAGGTGGGCCACCAGTTTGAGCCTAGCAGCATAGAAAGGGCGGCCTCGTCCAAGTACAGAGACTTCATTGAACGGGCTTTGCCAAGCGACCTGCTGGCTGGCAATCGTCACGTCGGTTTTGCGGCGGTCACCGGGGGCGACGCGCCGGGAATTCTCGGCAAGCCAAATTGGAGCCTCAAGGCCGGCGTCTACAGCACTAGTTTCGAAGACGGCAATCCCCTCGGCCCCACCACGAACGCCGCCGGCGTCGTTACCAATGTCGGGATACCCGCGGGTAATTCCGCCTTCTTGAACCCCGTTGCTGGCGGCCATCAATATTGGGACGCGACCGTCCGGCTCACCTATGCCCCCATCTTGACCCCGGACATGCTGCTGCATCTTGGCGGCTGGTTCCGCTACCAGAAGCCAAATGACGCCACCGCCACCAGCGACGACAGGGTCCTGCAACCGGGAAGCACCTTAAGGTCGGAAGCCAACATTCTCGGCTTGAACCTGCTTGGCACCCAGCCTCTGACCTGCGTTGCCGCCACAGCCCAACTGGTCGGACAAAACTGCGTCAAAGACGTCTTGAACCCCGGCGCCGAGCTGGTCGCCTCTTATGGCCCATTGTCGGTTCAGGGAGAATTTCTGGCCATGCACTATGATCGAAACCCGGCGCTCCTCACCTTCTTTAATTCCTTCGGGAATCATGCCCCGGGCGGCACCAAGATCAACTTCAGCGGCTACTACGTCTATGCCACCTGGTATCTGACCGGGGAATCGCGGGCGGAAGCTTACATCTCGTATCCTGAGGAATTCAATTCGCCGGCGAACTTCCGCCAAATCAAAATCCTGAACCCTGTGCGCGCGGGCGGCTGGGGCGCCTGGGAGCTCGCTGCACGGTTCAGCGAAATCAATCTGAACGATGGCAGCGTCCTTTTCGCCCAGCCTGTCGGCGCCCGTCCCAACATCCAGGGCGGCAGGCAGGCGGATTTCACCCTCGGCCTCAACTGGTATCCCGACGTTGGAATCCGCTTCATGGCAAATTGGGTCCATGTGCTGCAGCTGGCGGCGCCTTTCAACCGGCCTGATATCAACGGGATCCATCCGAATCTGTTCGAAGTGCGGGCCCAGGTCGACTGGTAAGACCCGCCCCAAAGGAAGACCCCTTTCTGGCTTGCACCCCCGTCAGCTCGCTGGCCGGGGGTGTGTTTTTTCGGCCACAGGACCTGGGATAACCCCGCACGACGATGCTGGCCTGCCAGTCTAAAACCGGGGACTGCCGTACCCTCGCTTTCTGCAATCCAACCACGGGCGGCGTTATATAAAAGCGGCGTTATATAAAAGATGTATATTGTGCCCCCAGCGACGCGAACTTAAGCGCGGTTCCCGGAAAATACCAAAAGGTTTGGTACGCCGTGCCAAGTCAACCCAAAAAAGCTTGAAAGCAGGCCAGGGCGGACAAGGTACTGGAGACTAAGGTATCTAACATCGTGCGGCGTAAGGGTAGAGAATTTTCCGTCATGTCCGACAACGATACACCGGTGCACAGAAAGGGAGGAAGTCATGGCAAAGGTCGTATGCGTACTTTACGATGATCCCGTTGATGGTTATCCGAAATCCTATCCCCGGGACGATCTCCCCAAGATCGACCGCTATCCGGACGGTCAGTCTCTTCCAACGCCAAAAACGATCGATTTCAAGCCCGGCACGCTGCTCGGCAGCGTATCCGGCGAGCTGGGTTTGCGCAAATACCTCGAATCGAACGGCCACACATTGATTGTGACCCAGGACAAGGACGGTCCCGCCTCGGTCCTGGAGCGCGAGCTGCCGGATACCGAGATCGTTATCTCGCAGCCGTTTTGGCCGGCCTATATGACCGCCGAGCGGTTCGCCAAGGCACGGAAACTGAAGCTCGTGGTCACCGCAGGGATCGGCTCCGATCACACGGACCTCCAGGCGGCGATGGACCACGGCGTGACCGTCGCAGAGGTCACCTATTGCAATTCGATCAGCGTCTCCGAACACGTGGTGATGATGATTCTCTCGCTCGTGCGCAATTACATCCCGTCGTATCAGTGGGTGGTGCGAGGCGGCTGGAACATCGCCGACTGCGTGACGCGGTCCTACGACGTCGAGGGCATGCATGTCGGCACCGTCGCGGCCGGCCGCATCGGGCTTGCGGTGCTGCGCCGCCTTAAACCCTTTGACATGCATCTGCATTATTACGACCGTCATCGTCTGCCGGAGGCGGTGGAGAAAGAGCTGAACGTCACCTGGCATCCGAACGTCGAGGACATGGTAAGAGTCTGCGACGTCGTCACCATCAACTGCCCACTGTAT
>DATBYR010000347.1:0-2104 GCA_036513565.1 Methylocella sp.
AGGCCCGGACGACCAATCGACTAATGGGTAAGTTTGCCGGACAGGCCTGGGGGATTAACGGGAGGATCCATGCACAAAAGGGGGAGGCGGTGAGTCGCGGGTGTTCAACGCCTCCGCTCCTTTTAAACAGCTGCCAGATGACCGCTCGCGTCACGAGAGGTTGGCGATAGCTATTGATTGTCTGCAGGTGGTGGTACTAAGTTTCGCCGATGACGGCTGTCCATTTCCCGCCGGTTTCTGCGCTGGCACCGCAAGGCCACCGTGATTTGAATTTTGCCCGCGCGTCCTTCGCTGATCTCCCCGGTTTCTGGCAAGACGATCATCTCGAAGCATTCCGGGTATTCGCGCGATCCTGCGCGGCAATCGTGGAAAAAACACCTCCACTGAGGGACGGTGTTGCAGCCTCCGCCGCGCTCAAAGCCATCGCACATCAGGCGCTCCGAGTGCTCCACCAAGACATGCGGGAGCCCGCGCAAGCGAGGCGGTTTTTCGAACGCCATTTCCGGCCTTTCCGCGTATCTGAGAAAGGCGCGGCGCCTTCGATCTCCGGGTTCCTCACCGGCTATTATGAACCCATTGTCGAGGGATCGCTGACACGCAGCCGCGATTTCACCACGCCGGTCCTCGCCCGGCCGGACAATCTCCATGCCCGCGTGCCCTATCCGGACCGCGCCGCGATCGAGGCTGGAGCCATCGAACGCCGCTCGCCGGTAATCGTCTGGCTGCGCGACCGGGTCGAGGTGTTTCTTGCCCAGGTGCAAGGCTCGGCGCGGGTCCGTCTCGCGGATGGGAGCCTCCTCCGGCTCGCCTATGCCGGACGCAATGGTCATCCCTATACCTCGATCGGCCGCATTCTGATCGATGCTGGCGCAATCGCCGAGGCCGATATGTCGCTTGCCACCCTCAAGCAATGGATTCGCGCGCACGGCCAAAATCCTGGAGATGCGGGCACGGAGTTGATGCACCGCAACAAATCCTATGTTTTCTTTTCGCCCCACGAGGAATGCGAGCCGGCTTCCGGCCCGATCGGCGGCCAGGGGATAAGCTTGACGGCATTACGGTCGATCGCCGTCGACCGCGCGATCTGGAGTTACGGATTGCCTTTCTGGATTGCAGCCGAACTGCCTTGGCGCGGTTCGTCCCCCTCGCCGTTCCGGCGCCTCATGATCGCACAGGATACGGGCTCGGCGATTATCGGCCCCGCTCGGGCCGATATTTTCTTCGGCTCGGGGGATGACGCGGGCGCGCGGGCAGGCGATATTCGGCACGCGGGCGACGTCGTTGTTCTTCTGCCCGCCGATGAGGCGCCGGACTCGTGAATGAAAACTTCCCTTCCTCCCGAACGCCCCGGCTCCGGCTGCTAAGCGCGGAAGAGATCGAGCTCTGGCTTAACGTGACGCAGGGCGTCGCGCGCCGGCCGGGGAGCGGTTCGCCTCGGCTTCCTCAGCCGCGAAATGACGCGGAGCTTCAGACGAGCGACGCCGGTAACAATCCGCCCAAAGGTGCCAGCGCGGCGACGCCTCCTTCCCCGGTCGCGCGCAAGGCTCCTCCCCCGCTCGCGCCGCTTGAGCGGCGGCTTCGCCAAAAGCTCGCGCGCGGCCGCGCCGCGCCCGACGCCGCGATCGACCTGCATGGCATGCGCCGGCAAGAGGCTTTCGCTGCCTTGCGGGAATTCTTGGCAAGGGCGCAGATCGCGGGCGCGCGGCTTGTCCTGGTGGTGACCGGCAAGGGCGAGCGCGCCGCGTCCGTGGAGGCAACGCCAGGTATATTGCGCAAAAGCGTGCCAAATTGGCTGCGCGGCGCGGAATATTGTTCGATCGTCCTCGGTTTCGAGGAAGCCTCGCGCCCGCACGGCGGCGCCGGCGCACTCTATGTACGGCTCCGGCGGCGAGATTGCGCCGGGCGCGGAAAGCGCTCGCCTTGACCACTCAAGAGCCCAGCTTTCGCAATGTCGCGGCGCCTTCGATCGCCGACTTCGACGTCATGGCGCAATCGGCATTCGCTGCCCTGCCGGAAGACTTCCGCCGCCTCTGCGACGGCGTTGTGATCCGCGTCGAGGATTTCCCCGACGATGAAACGCTCAACGAGATGAATTGCGCGAGCG
>DATBYR010000348.1:0-6071 GCA_036513565.1 Methylocella sp.
CGTTCCGGCCGCCCTGGTATCACATGAACATCATGAGCGAGTTCATGGGGCTGATCTTCGGCCAATATGACGCCAAGGCGAAAGGCTTTGCGCCGGGCGGGATATCGCTGCACAATAGCATGCTGCCGCATGGGCCCGACAGGCAAGCTTTCGACAGAGCGAGTTCCGGCGAATTGAAACCGCAAAAACTCGAAAATACCCTCGCCTTCATGTTTGAGACGCGCTATCCGCAACAGGTGACGGACTATGCGGCCAAACTGCCAGCCTTGCAAAGCGACTATGCCGATTGCTGGCGGGGTTTGGAAAAGCACTTCGATCCAAACCGCCGTGAATGACCAACGCCGTGAGGGAGCCGCATGAAGCTTGCGACGCTCGCCAACGGCAGCCGCGATGGGCGGCTCGTCGTGGTGTCGCGCGACCTCGCCTACGCCACCGGCGCGCGGGACATCGCGCCAACTCTTCAACACGCGCTCGACGATTGGGCGCGGCTCTCGCCAAAACTCGAGGCGCTCGCGGCGACGCTTGAAACTGGCTCGGTGCCCCGCGAGCGGTTCCGTGAGCACGACGCGCTCTCGCCGCTGCCGCGCGCGTTCCAATGGATCGACGGCTCCGCCTATTTGAATCACGTCGAGCTTGTCCGCAAGGCGCGCGGCGCCGCGATGCCGCCGGACCTTCGGATCGATCCCTTGCTTTATCAGGGCGGATCGGACGCTTTTCTTGCTCCCCGGGAGCCGATACGAATGGCGGATGAGGGTTTCGGTATCGATTTCGAGGGGGAAGTCGCGGTCGTCGTCAACGATGTCGCGATGGGCGCGAGCGTGGCCGAAGCCGCCCCGGCAATCGTGTTGATTGTGCTTGTTAACGATGTTTCCTTGCGCAGCCTTATCCCGGCGGAACTCGCCAAGGGTTTTGGCTTCTTCCAGTCGAAGCCGTCCTCGGCCTTTTCGCCGGTCGCGGTCACCCCGAGCGAGCTCGGCGCCTCTTGGGACGGCGGACGCTTGCATCTTCCCTTACTCGTTAGCCTCAATGGCAAGCCATTTGGGCGGGCGGACGCCGGCACCGGTATGAACTTCGATTTCCCGGCCTTGATCGCGCACGCGGCGAGAACTAGGCCTTTGGGCGCGGGCACCATCGTCGGCTCTGGCACCGTTTCCAACAAAGGCGCGGACGGCGGTCCCGGCCGCCCCATCGCGGACGGCGGAGTTGGCTACTCATGCCTTGCCGAGGCGCGGATGGTCGAGACCATTCGCGACGGCACCACGAAGACGCCATTTATGCGCTTCGGCGATACGGTGCGCATCGAGATGAAGAATCCCGGCGGCCAGTCCATTTTCGGCGCCATCGAACAGACGGTCGAACATTATGCAAGACCCCCTGCCTGAGCCTTGCCTCTATGGCTATTGGCGATCGAGCGCCGCCTACCGCGTGCGGATCGCCCTGAACCTCAAGCGGATTGCCGCGCGGCAAGTCGCCGTGGACCTGCAAGCGGGAGAGCAGAAGGGCGAGGAACATCGCGCTCGAAACCCCGCTGGTGTCGTGCCGGTGTGGCGCGACGCGGATGGGTTTACGCTCGCCCAGTCGCTCGCCATCATCGAGTATCTCGACGAAATTTATCCCGATCCGCCCTTGCTGCCGGGCGATCCCAGGCAGAAGGCGCTTTGCCGCGAGATCGCCAACACGATCGCGTGCGACATCCATCCGCTCGGCAATTTGCGGGTGCTTGAAAAACTCGCCGCGGATTATGGCGCCGGCGCAGACACCCGTGAGGCCTGGAAACGGCACTGGATCGGAACCGGAACCGGGTTCGGCGCGATCGAAGCGCGCCTCGCCGCGATCGCCGGGCGCCACGCCGTGGGAGACGTGATCACTGTGGCCGACATTTGCCTTGTGCCCCAGGTTTATAACGCGCGCCGGTTCGGCCTCGATTTGGCGCCCTTTCCGCGCATCGTCGCGGCCGACGCTGCGGCCCGCGAGCAGCCTGCCTTCGCGGCGGCGGCGCCCGAAGCTCAGCCCGATGCGCCATAGCGGCTTTGGGCGGCGCGCGGGCTCGCGTGTTTTCCAGCGCGTACAGGCCCCAGGCGCCGACACTGGCAGAACAGTTCAGTATCTTTTAGGGGAAGAATTCACAACGATTGGTACATGCCCAGGGAGACGACCCGTTCGTTTGGGAGGCATGCTTTAAAGCGGCAGGCGGATGGTTGCGACGGCAAGCGACGCGATGCCTTCCTCGCGCCCGGTAAAACCCAAACCCTCGGATGTCGTTGCCTTGATCGCGACACGGTCAAGCGGAATTTCCAAGATTCCGGCGATACTGGCCCGGATCGCGTCGCGGTGCGGTCCGACCTTCGGTCTTTCGCAGACGACGGTGGCATCGATGTGGGCAATGACGCCGCCGCGCGCACGCACCTTCCCGGACGCGGCGGCAAGGAAAATCCGCGACGCCGCGCCGCGCCATTGCGGATCGCCCGGCGGGAAATGGAGCCCGATATCGCCATCCGCCAAGGCGCCAAGCAAGCCATCGGTGATCGCATGACTTAAGACATCGGCATCGGAATGTCCGGCTAGCCCATGATCATGCTCTATTTTTAGTCCTCCGAGCCAGATGTGGCCGCCCGGCCCGAACGCATGCACGTCGTAGCCTTGCCCGATCCGGACATCGGCCAGATTGCCGAGCAGCTTCGCCTCGGCCACGGCGAGGTCCTCGCTGGTGGTGACCTTCATGTTCGACGCTTCCCCAGCGAAGACATGGACGCGATGGCCGGCCCACGTCGCGACGGCGGCATCGTCGGTGAGATCCAAGGCGCCCGCCGAGGCCGCTTTTCGATGCGCGGCCAAGATCAGATCGAAACGAAACGCCTGCGGCGTCTGCACCGCCCGCAACCGCGCGCGCGGCGCGGTCGCGATGACCGACGCTTGCGTATCGATCTCTTTAATTGTATCGGTGAGCGCCACGCCGGGGATGGCGGCACCATGGGTTTTTGCGGCCGCGACAGCGCGCTGAACTAATGTGCTGCTTACAAACAATCGAGCGGCATCATGGATTAAGACGATTGCCGGGGGAAAGTTTTGCACGGAAAGCGCCTCCAGCCCCAGGCGGACACTTGCTTGCCGCGTGGTCCCGCCAAAAACCGGGCCAGCGAGGCACGACTCTGTCTCGAAATGGGTTGCGCTGGTGCGATAGACGTCGAGATCATCCTTGTGAATAACGGGAACAACCGTTGCGCCAGGAGCTGCGCGGATAAGTGCGCCTAATGTCCGCGCGAGCAGCGGCCGGCCCGCCAGGCTCCTGTATTGCTTTGGAATTCCGCCCCCCGCGCGCGAGCCTCGACCGGCCGCCACGACGAGGATCGCCAAATCTGACGCTGCGTTCATGGAGTCTCGGCCTGCACCGGTTGCGAGGACAATGACCCTCCTTCATTTCACCCATGGCGTCAATTTCTTCCCTTTTGATGCCAAAATAAGCAATTTGCACGTTGCCGCATTGCACAAGATGACTATGATATGGGCATGACTGATTGTGCTAATAATTTAGGCAGCGCTGGCGGCAGCGCTCTCCAAATTGGCGGGCTGCAACTCGATGGGCGCGCGTTTCTCGCGCCCATGGCGGGGGTTACCGACCTCGGCATGCGCCGTCTGGCGCGCCGCTTCGGCGCCTCTCTTACAGTCTCGGAAATGGTCGCCGCCGGTCACTACGCCCGCGGCGACGCGTCTAACCGGCTGAAAGCAGAGGGCGCGGGCGTGGGGTTCCATGTGGTGCAGATCGCCGGCCGCGACCCTTATGTCATGGCGGAAGCGGCGCGCCTTGCGCAGGACTCCGGCGCCGCGATGATCGACATCAACATGGGCTGTCCGGCAAAAAAGGTCACCAGCGGCTATGCTGGGTCGCATCTGATGCGCGACCTTGGCCTTGCGGTCTCGCTCATTCGCGCCACGATCGCCGCCGTGCGCATACCGGTCACGCTCAAAATGCGGCTCGGCTGGGACGGCCAATCGCTGAATGCTCCGGAACTCGGCCGGCTGGCCGAAGCGGAGGGGGTTGCCTTGCTGACCGTTCACGGCCGCACCCGTTGCCAGTTCTACGCAACTCAGGCGGACTGGACAGCGATCGGCAAGGTGAAGCAGGCGGTTTCGATTCCGGTCGCCGCGAATGGCGATTGTGCGAGTCTTGCGGACGCGGCGTCGATATTGGCGCAATCCGGCGCGGACGCGGTGATGATTGGCCGTTCCGCGATCGGGCGGCCCTGGTTCGTTGGCGATGTCGCCTTTTATCTGGCGCATGGCAAAGCCCGCGCCGAAACGCCGCCGGCCGAGCGCAAAAGCGCGGCGCTCGAACATTACGAGACTCTGCTTGAAATGTTCGGGAGCGGGCACGGCTTGCGCCATGCCCGCAAACATCTCGCCGCTTACGCCGAGCGGGCCGGCGTCCTAGATGGCGCTGCCCTGCGCCAGCGTCTGGTCGGGCTTGAGTGCCCGAGCGCGGTGAGATCCACCCTTTGCCAATTGTTCGACTCTCCTTCATTGACGGAGGCGGCTTGAGCAAATCTTTCGGATCGCAAGGATCGCCGCCGGCCGGGACCGCCGCCATCAGATGTGACGCGGCCAAACTTTTGCATGCTCTACCGCATCCGGTGGTCGCCGTCCTGCCGGACGGTTCGATAGCCGAAGCGAACTCCGCCGCCGAATCATTTTTCGGGATGAGCCGGACTTCCCTTTGGCAACAGAGACTAGCCAATCTAGTCGTGGCCTTCTCGCCGCTCCTGTCCGTCGTCGAGCAGGTGAAGTCCGGTGGCGCGGCGATTAATGAATATCGAGTCGCTCTCAACTTGGCAAAACCGGGAGGCGGCCGGCTAGTCGATATTTTCGTGACGCCGCTTCAGGAACCCGCCGATGCTGTCGTCATCATGTTGCAGGAGCGCGCGCTCTCCGAAAAAATCGACCGGCAGCTCACCCATCGGGGCGCCGGGCGTTCGGTCGCCGCGATGGCGTCCGTGCTCGCCCATGAAATCAAGAACCCGCTGTCAGGTATCAGAGGCGCCGCACAACTTCTCGAAGCCGAAGCGACCGACTCCGATCGCACCCTGACCAGGCTGATTTGCGAGGAGACCGACCGGATCGTGAAACTTGTCGACCGGATGAGCGCTTTTTCGGAGGGGCGGCCGGCCACGCGCGAAAAAGTCAACATCCATGCCGTGCTCGACCACGTCAAGAAGGTGTCCCAGGCCGGGTTCGCGCGCCATATCCGCTTTCATGAAAACTACGATCCCTCGCTCCCCGCGGTTCTTGGCAATAAGGATCAGCTCATTCAGATCTTCCTAAATCTGGTCAAAAACGCCGCCGAAGCGATTGGCGAGTCGCGCAGCGACGGCGACATCGAGCTAACGACCGCCTTCCGGCCCGGCGTGCGCCTGCAACTTTCCGGCGCGCAGGCACCAGTGAGCCTGCCGTTAGAATTTTGCGTGCGCGACAATGGGTCCGGCGTCGCGCCGGAATTGTTGCCCTATCTGTACGATCCCTTCGTCACCACGAAAGCGGCCGGAACTGGCCTGGGGCTTGCTTTGGTTGCCAAGATTGTTGGCGATCACGGTGGTACCATAGAATGCGAATCCTTTTCCCGCCGCACGACGTTCCGGATTCTCATGCCCATGTATGCGCCGGCCGCGGCGTGAAGCACGGCTAAGGCTAACCGGAGCCAAGAAAGCCAAGCAAGACTTTAGAACCCGGCAAGTGCGAGCCGGTTTTCCGCCCGCAGGAAGGTGCCGGTTGATGGCCACTGGGAATATCCTCATCGCCGACGACGATGCAGCCATTCGGACGGTCCTCAGTCAGGCTTTGTCGCGCGCGGGCTACGATGTGCGGACGACCGGGAACGCGGCCACGCTTTGGCGATGGGTTCAGTCGGGCGAAGGCGATCTCGTCATCACCGATGTCGTCATGCCGGATGAAAATGCCTTCGAGCTTCTGCCCAAGATAAAAAAATTGCGGCCGAATCTGCCGATCATCGTCATGAGCGCGCAGAATACATTCATGACCGCGATCAAGGCGTCCGAGCGTGGCGCCTATGATTATTTGCC
>DATBYR010000349.1:0-10457 GCA_036513565.1 Methylocella sp.
CTTGATCGCATTGGTGACGTGCGGAATGACCTGGACGGTCGCGCCAAGGTAATCGCCGCGGCGTTCCTTGGCGATGATCTCCTGATAGACCCGGCCGGTCGTGATATTGTCTTCCCGCATCGTGGGCCGGCCGGTGAAGCGCTCGTAATGACCAAGATCGAGATCGGTTTCCGCGCCGTCCTCGGTGACGAAGACTTCGCCGTGCTGGTAGGGGCTCATCGTCCCCGGATCGACGTTCAGATAAGGGTCGAGCTTGCGCAGCCGGACGGTATAACCGCGCGCCTGGAGAAGCGCGCCGAGCGCCGCCGCCGCGAGACCCTTGCCAAGCGATGACACCACGCCGCCGGTGATGAAGATAAACCGCGCCATGGGGCTTGGGATTTATCCTGTTTCCGCCCGCTTGGGGAGGCAAATTATCCCCCGCTTCCTTTTTTGCACATAAACGCGAAAATTATTTCGGCCACGGGGAAGCCGAGGCCGGGGGCGGAGCCTTGGCCGGGCCGGGCGCGGCCCGTGGCGGCGCGGGTTGAACCATGATGGAAGCGGGCGGAGCCGGAGGCGCGGCGGGCCCGGTTTGAACTGGCGCCGGCGGAACCAGCGGCGTCGCGGGCTGATTTACGGGAGGCAAATTTAGACCTTGCGGCGGCGCAGGCGCGGCCGGTTGAGGCTGGCCCGGCAAGGTCATACCCTGCGGAAGTGCCGGCGGCTTACCCGCACGGTCTTCCATCTGTCTCAATTGGTCGAGCAAACTTCCCTTGCCCTCCCCCTCTTTCGCCGCGCCCTCGCCCGGCGGTTCGATCGGCGTGAGGCTTTGGAAGGTCACTTCCGGGGCTTGATTGTACCGGGCGAGAATCGTCAGGCCCATGCTGGTCGCGAAAAACAGCGCCGCCAAGATGGCCGTCGCGCGGGTGAGCGCGCTGGCCTGGCCGCGTCCGGTCATGAAGCCGCCGCCGCCGCCCACGCCAAGGGCTCCGCCCTCGGACCGCTGCAAGAGCACGGTCACGACGAGGACGACGACGATCATGAGATGAACAACGATCAGGACCGACTGCATGGAAAATACTCTCCCGGATTCTTGGAGGCTTGCCGCAACAAAAGTAGCCAGGCTGACTGAACGCGACTGCGCGTTTGAGCTCCTTTTAACGGGCTCCTAGCCGCGTGGCTAGATGGACTGCGTCGGCTGTCCTCCGAAGTTCAATTCAAAATTCATACGGGATCATGTGGAGAACGGAAATTTGCCTATGCCGAATCATCCGCGAATCAGCAATAATGGAGGAATAACGACGTAAGGAACCCATCATGTCTAGAACACGTATTATTCTCATGGAAGCAGGCGTTGTCCTTAAAGAAGTTACACTTGAAAGTGGTCTAACCATATTGGCGAAGGCCTATTCTGTCTCAACAAGAAGAACACCTGAAGTCTGGCCGGCAGAAAATTTAGAACAAGCCTTAAAGCATTACAATGAGGAACTTGAAAGGTGCACGAGCCTGGCAGGTGCATGAGCCGACGCTCACCGGTAAACCCCGGCAATCGCCATGAACTCGGCGCAGTTCAGGCTCGCGCCGCCGACAAGCGCGCCATCGACGTCTTCAATCGACAGAAGTTGCGCGGCATTGACCGGCCGCACCGAGCCGCCATAGAGAATGCGCAAGCTGGCGCCCTGCCCCGGCAGTTGCTGGTTCACCCGGCCCCGGATGAAGCCATGCATTTCGGGGATGTCGTCCGGCGTGGGCGTCAGACCCGTGCCGATCGCCCAAACCGGCTCGTAGGCAATGATAATTTGTTTCGGCGGCGAATTTTCCGGAATCGAACCCGCCAATTGCACGCCGACGACGGAGAAGGCGTCGCCGGCCTCACGCTCGGCTCTCGTTTCACCGACGCAAATGATCGCCGCGAGCCCCGCGCGGAGCGCCGCCTTGGCCTTGGCGCATACGATCTTATCGGTTTCGTGGTGGCCGGCGCGGCGCTCCGAATGGCCAAGGATCACATAGCTTGCCCCGGCATCCTTGATCATTTCGGCGGAAATATCGCCTGTGAAGGCGCCGCTTGCCTCGGCATGGCAATCCTGGCCGCCAACCTCTACTTGGGTGCCTTCGCAAATCCGCGCGGCGGCCATGAGCAAGGTCGCCGGGGGACAAACGACGACTTCCGCCTTTCCCGCGCCGCCGGCTGCCACCGCCTCGCAAATCGAGGCCGCTTCGACGAGGCTTTTGCGCACGCCGTTCATTTTCCAATTGCCCGCGACGAGGGGGCGGGATCCGTGGGTCATGCGGAAAGTTTCCGGTTATTTCGCGCAAAGCAGCGTTGCATGCGGAGCCTCATCTTTTTATAGTCCCCCGCCAATTTGTAAAAGCCTGGTGCCTGCCGGAAACCCGGTAAAGAGACCCCTTCACATGCTCCAATCAATGCGTGCCTCGGCCCAAGGCTGGATCGGCCGCGTCGTCATGGCAATCCTGATGGGCTTGATCATCCTCAGTTTCGCGATCTGGGGCATCGGCGACATTTTCCGCGGTTTCGGCGCGAATAGTCTCGCCCAGGTCGGCGGCATCGAGATCGGCGCCGACACTTACCGCAACGCCTATCAGGCCGAATTGCAGACTCTGCAGCGGGCCGAACACCGCAACATCACCAATGAGGAGGCGCACCAATATGGCCTTGACCAGCAGGTTCTTTCCCGCCTCGTCAACGAGGCCGCGCTCGATTACCAGGCCCGCAAGTTAGGGCTTGCGATCAGCGACGAGGAGATCAAAAAGACGATCGTGAACGACGACAATTTCAAGGGGGTGAGCGGCCGGTTCGATCGCCAGGGGTTCGACGCGTTTCTCCGCGACGAAGGATTTACCGAAAAGACCTACATGCGGCAGCAACGCAGTGTCCATGTGCGCCGTCAAATCGCCGATGCGCTGACCAACGGTGTCCAATTGCCGAAGGCTTTGCTGGAGGCGATTTTTCGCTTTCAAATGGAAACCCGGAGCGTCGATTACATCGTTTTTCCGATTGCCAGCGCGGGCTCCTTGGCCGCCCCCTCAGAGGAAGAGCTGAAAGGATATTTCGAAATGACCCGGCAGCTTTATGCCACGCCCGAATTTCGCGGCCTCGTCGTCGTGCCGCTTACGCCTGCCTCGATCGCCAAACCCGATGAAGTTTCCGACGCCGACGCGCGAAACCGCTACGAGGAAGTCAAGAACGAGCGTTTCGGGGCGCCTGAAAAGCGCGAGGTCGAGCAAATTCTCTTTGTCAGCGACGCGGAGGCCAAGGAGGCCCGTGCGAAACTGGATGCGGGAAAGACTTTCGACGATCTCATGGCGGAAAAAAATCTTACCCCCAAGGATGCGAGCCTCGGCACCGTCGCGCGGACCGGGCTCATCGATAAGAACGTCGCGGACGCCGCCTTTTCGCTCAAGGAAGGCGAAGTCAGCGAGCCGGTCAAGGCGCGATTCGGCACCGTCATTCTGCGCGTCGGCAAGATCATTGCCTCGACCGTCAAGCCTTACTCCGGCGTCGCCGCCGAACTCAAACACGAGATCGCCCTACAGCGCGCGCAAAGCGAGGTCGCCCGGCTTCACGATGCGATCGAGGATCAGCGCACATCCGGAAAATCGCTGACCGAGGCCGCGCATAGCGTCGGCCTCGAACCACGGGTCATCGCCGCGATCGATGCGACGGGCAACGATCCGCAAGGCGTACCGCTCAAGGATTTGGTTGATGGCGCGGCCCTTCTCAAAGCGGCGTTTGCCTCGGACATCGGCGTCGACAACGATACGTTGAGGGTGCAAGGTGGCGGCTATCAATGGTTTGAAGTCGTCAAGATAGACAAGGCCCGCGAGAAAATGTTCGACGAAGCGAAGGCGGAAGTCGAGAAGGCCTGGCGCGAGGACAAAGCGGGGAAGCTCTTGTCGGCAAAGACGGCGGAACTTGTCAAGAGGCTCGACGCCGGCGAAAGCATGGCGGCCATTGCCGCGGCGGAAGGCAATCTTCCGGTCAAGCATACCAACGATGTGAGGCGCGGCGCGTCGAGCGGCCTCGCGCTCAATGTCGTCACCCAGATATTCAACGTCGGCGTGCATCGCGCAGGATCGGTCGCCAGCGAAGACGGCGGCCGGATTTTGTTCCAGGTCGTCGATTCCACCACCCCTGCCTTCGACCCCAAGGCGGCCGAACTCACCAACATCATGGGCGACGTGAAGCGTGGATTTGACGAGGACGTGATCACGCAATATCTCGCCAAGCTTGAAAGCGATATCGGCGTGAAACTCAACACCAAGGTGTATTCCGCCGCGACCGGCGTCTCTCCCGGCGACTTTTGAGCGGCGGACCGATGTTCGAACCGTCCGTTGAGGCCTGCGCGCGAAGCTATGAGGCGGGGCAAGCCTGCCTCGTGTCGGCCCGCCTCGCCGGCGATCTCGAAACGCCGGTTTCGGCCTTTTTGAAATTATCAGCGGGCCACGCGGGGCGTATTTTTCTGCTCGAATCCGTCGAAGGCGGCGCCGCGCGAGGCCGCTTCTCGATGATCGGCCTCGATCCCGATATTGTCTGGCGCGTCTCTGGCGGGAAAGCCGAGATCAAACGCCGCGCACTCGCCGATTCCGGCGGTTTTTCGCCTTGCGCCGGGCCTCCGCTCGCGGCTCTGCGCGAACTCATTGCCGAATCGCGGATCGAGACCCCGGACCATCTCCCCCCGATGGCGGCGGGCGTCTTCGGCTATCTCGGCTACGATATGGTCCGCCAGATGGAGCGCCTTGCCGAAGCAAAGCCAGATCCGATTGGCGTGCCGGACGCGCTCATGCTGCGCCCGACCGTGATGGTGGTTTTCGATGCGGTCAGGGACGAAATTTTCGTCGTCACGCCTTTGCGCCCGGACCTGAATTGCGCGTTTCGCGCCGCCCATGATAGGGCGCTGGAACACCTCGAAGCCGTGATCGCCACCCTCGAAGGCCCGCTCGCGCAGGGGGCCCATGCCGCCTGTGCGCCCCTGGCCGCCGGTCCGTTGCGCTCGAACACGCCAAAAGAGCGCTTTTTCGAGATGGTCGAGCGCGCCAAGGATTACATCCGGGCGGGCGACATCTTTCAGGTTGTCCTTTCGCAGCGATTCTCGGCGCGTTTCGCTCTGCCCGCCTTTGCGCTCTACCGGGCGCTGCGGCGAATCAACCCCGCGCCGTTTCTCTGCTATCTCGATTGTGGATCGTTCCAGATCGTCTGTTCGAGTCCGGAAATCCTGGTGCGCGTGCGGGGGGGAAAAGTCACCATCCGGCCGATCGCGGGCACCCGCTGGCGCGGCAAGACGAAGGCCGAGGACGAACGTCTGGCGGCGGAGCTCTTGGCCGACGAAAAGGAATGCGCCGAGCATTTGATGCTGCTCGATCTCGGCCGCAACGATGTCGGGCGCGTCGCCGAAACGGGCTCGGTCGAGGTGACCGAAAAATTCGCGATCGAGCGCTACAGCCACGTCATGCATATCGTCTCGAACGTCGAAGGCAGGCTCGCGCGAGACCACGATGTGATCGATGCTTTGTGCGCCGGGTTTCCGGCCGGCACGGTTTCCGGCGCGCCAAAGGTGCGGGCGATGGAAATCATCGACGAACTCGAGACCGACAAGCGCGGCATCTATGGCGGCTGCATCGGCTATTTCGGCGCGGCGGGCGAGATGGATACGTGCATTGTCCTGCGCACCGCGGTCGTCAAGGACGGGACGATGCATGTTCAGGCGGGCGGAGGAGTCGTCTATGATTCCGACCCGGCTTATGAGTACCGCGAAAGCGTCAACAAGGCGCAAGCCCTGTTCCGCGCCGCCGAGGAAGCGGTCCGTTTCGCGGCCAGAGCGAAGCGTGGGCCGTAGAGAACTTCGAGAGAGTCTTTGCGCGATCAAGCACCTTTGCCCGCGATCGTCCTTGACCTCGATGCGCAGGCGGCCCAGAACATCCGTCCCGATGATAAAGAGCGCGCATGACCGCCATAACGCTGATCGACAATTACGACAGTTTCACTTGGAACCTGGTGCATTGTTTAGGCGCGCTGGGTGCGGACGTCACCGTGCTTCGCAACGACAAAATGAGCGTTGGCGAGATCATGGCGGCGGCGCCCGACGCGATCGTGCTGTCGCCCGGCCCTTGCCGGCCGCGCGACGCCGGGATCTGCCTCGAACTCATCGAGACCGCGGGGACCACCATACCAATTTTTGGAGTTTGCCTCGGCCATCAGGCGATCGGCGAGGCCTTTGGCGGCGAGATCGTCCGCGCACCAAAACCCGTGCATGGCAAGCTCGCATCGATTGAACACCAGGGTGAAACGGTTTTTCGCGGCCTCAACGGCCCGTTCCGGGCGGCCCGCTACCATTCGCTAGTGGTGCGCGGCGACACCATGCCGGATGTCTTGACGGTGACGGCGAAGGCCGACGGTCTTGTCATGGGGCTTTCGCACAAGCGGCTTCCCGCGCATGCCGTGCAATTTCATCCCGAAAGTATCGCCTCCGAACATGGCTTGCGGATTTTTGAGAATTTTCTCGACCTTGCGGCACAATGGAACCACAATGAGCGGCGGACCTGGATCTCAGGGTCCGCCATTTCGCGGATTTAAGGTTTTAAAGGCCGGAAATGGATGCGTTCAAGCCGCTGATAGCCAAGGTCGCGACCGGGTCAAGCCTGACCGAGGTCGAAGCGAAGGCCGCGTTCGATCTTATTTTTGCAGGATGTGTCACCCCGGCCCAGCTCGGCGGGCTTCTGATGGCACTGAGAGCGCGCGGCGAAACGGTCGCCGAAATCACCGGCGCGGTCGCCGCTTTACGGGCACGGATGCTGCGGGTCGCGGCACCGCCCGGGGCGATCGACATCGCCGGCACTGGCGGCGACGGGCATGGGACGCGCAATATCTCGACGCTCGCGGCGCTGATCGCCGCCGCTTGCGGCGTTCCGGTCGCCAAACACGGCAATCGCGCGGCCTCGTCGAAATCCGGTGCGAGCGACGTATTAAGCGCGCTCGGCGTCGGCTTGGAACTGGCGGCCTGGGAAATCGAAGCCTGCATCAAGGAGGCGGGCATCGGCTTCATGGCGGCACGGGCGCATCATCCGGCGATGCGTCATGCCGACCCGGTCCGGGCCGAACTCGGCACGCGCACAATTTTCAATCTGATCGGCCCGCTCGCCAATCCGGCCGGCGTAGAATTCCAGTTACTGGGTGTCTTTGCACGAGGTTGGCTCGAACCTCTCGCGCAGGTGCTGCGTAATCTTGGCGCCAAGAGAGTGTGGCTCGTGCATGGCTCCGACGGTCTCGACGAGGCAACGACCACCGGCCCGACCTTCGTCACCGCGCTTGACGACGGCCATATTCGCTCCTTTGAAATTGCGCCCGAGGATGCTGGAATTTCCCGCGCATCGCTCGCCAGTCTGGCGGGAGGCGACCCTGCCGCCAACGCGGCGGCACTTCACGGCGTGCTCGGCGGCGTCAAGAACGCCTATCGCGACATCGCCGTTTTGAACGCGGCGGTTGCTCTCGTCATCGCCCGGAAGGCGGACGATTTGAAGCATGGCGCGGCTTTGGCGGCGGGCGCGCTCGACGACGGCCTTGCCGCCGATACGCTCGCCAAACTCGTGCAAGTCTCGAATCGCGCCTCGCCCCTGTCGAACGGCGTTGCCGTTGGAGCCGCCAAAGGAATGCGATGACCGACTTCCTGAAGACGATCGAGGCCTACAAGCGGCGCGAAATCGCGGCGGCGAAGGTGCGCATGCCGTTCGAGACCTTGGCGCGCAAGGCGCATGACCAGGATCCGCCGCGCGGCTTCGTCAAGGCGATCGAGGCCAAGCGCGAGACCGGCCATATGGCTTTGATCGCGGAAATCAAAAAGGCGAGCCCCTCGAAAGGGCTGATCCGCGCCGATTTCGACCCGCCCACGCTCGCCCGCGCCTTTGAATCGGGGGGGGCGGCATGTCTCTCGGTGGTTACCGACGGGCCCTCCTTTCAGGGCAGTTTCAGCGATCTTTCCGAGGCACGGCAAGCAACGCATTTACCTTGTCTTCGCAAGGACTTCTTGTTCGATCCTTATCAAGTTTATGAGGCACGGGCGAATGGCGCGGACTGCATTTTGATCGTCATGGCCTGCGTCACCGACAAGGAGGTCTACGGCTTGACCCGCGCGGCGCATGACCTTGGCATGGACATTCTTGTCGAGGTTCACGAGGAAGCCGAGCTTGCCCGCGCGTTGCCGCTGGAAACCCGACTTGTCGGGGTCAACAGCCGCGATTTACGAACCTTCAAAGTATCGCTCGACGTGTGCGAACGGCTCGCCGCGAAAATCCCGCCGGACCGGATCGTCGTCGGCGAAAGCGGCATCCTCACCCATCAGGATTGTCTGCGCCTGCAAAAACACGGCATATCGGCCATTCTTGTCGGTGAGAGTCTGATGCGCCAAAAAAACGTCGCGGCGGCGGCGCGGGCGCTTCTTGTCGGCGAACCGCGCCCGCGCGGTTACAAACCCCAGCGCGGATGATTTTTGCCTGCTCGCTCCCCCGCCCCTAGGATCAAATCACCACCATGCCGGACCTCACCCATTTTTCCGCCGCTGGGCAGGCCCAAATGGTCGATGTTTCAGGCAAGGCCGCGACCGAACGCGTCGCGATCGCGGAAGGCAGGATCGTCATGCGAAAGGCGACCCTCGATCTTGCCTTGTCGGGAAATGCCAAGAAAGGCGATGTCTTTGCCGCGGCCCGGATCGCCGCGATCATGGCGGCCAAGAAGACGCACGATCTGATCCCGCTCTGTCATCCGCTGGCTTTGACCAAGGTTTCGGTCGATCTTGAACCAGATCCCGCCTCGCCTGGAATAAGGGTCCGCGTGACCGTCAAGGTGTTGGGCCAGACCGGCGTCGAAATGGAAGCATTGACCGCTGTCTCCATCGCCTGCCTTACGATCTACGACATGTTAAAAGCAGTCGACCGCTCGATGCGGATCGAAGCGATCGCGCTTGTGCGCAAAAGCGGCGGCAAGTCCGGCGATTTTTCCCGCGACGAGGCTTTGCCGGCATGAATGGCGAACCGCCGCTGACGGTGGCGCTGGCCCGCGCCCGCATTCTGGCGAGTGCGCCGAAAGACCGCCCGGTCGAGGCCGTCGCCCTGGAACGTGCGACGGGACGAACGCTTGCTGTGGATCTCGCCGCCAAGCGAACGCAGCCGCCGAAGGCGGTCTCCGCCATGGATGGCTACGCGGTGCGCGCCGGCGACCTCGCGCAACTGCCCGTCAAATTGAAACAGATCGGCGAAAGCACTGCCGGGCATGGTTTTTCGGGTTCCCTTGGCCCCAAGGAAACCGCGCGGATTTTCACCGGCGCGCCGGTGCCGGAGGGCTGCGACACGATTTTGATTCAGGAAAATGCCCGCGCGGAAGCAGGTTTCGTCGAACCTTTGCAAAGCGTCGCGAGCGGCCGCCACATTCGCGCCAAGGGTATCGACTTCGCCGAGGGCGAGGTTTTGCTGGCCGCCGGAACGCGGCTTGGCGCGTCGAACATCGCGCTCGCCGCCGCGATGAATTTCGCCGAGGTTGCGGTCACCCGGCGCCCGCGCGTGGGAATTCTCGCGACCGGCGACGAATTGGTGCGTCCTGGCGCAGCCATTGACCCCGATCAAATCGTTGCCTCGAATTCCTACGCGATCGCCGCGCTCGTCGAGGCCGCGGGCGGTGAGGCGCTCGACCTCGGCATCGCGAGGGACGAATTGGGCGCGCTTGACGAACGCATTGCCGCCGCGCGCGCCGCAGCCGATGTTTTGGTGACGCTTGGGGGGGCCTCTGTCGGCGATCATGATCTCGTCAAGCCGGCGCTCGCACGGCAGGGCATGGAACTGAATTTTTGGAAGATCGCGATGCGTCCTGGCAAACCGCTACTCCACGGCCGCCTTGGGCAAATGATTATCCTTGGCTTGCCGGGAAATCCGGTTGCCGCGTTCGTCGCCGGAATAGTTTTTCTCGTGCCACTGCTGCGGGCGCTTTGCGGCGATCCGGATGCGGGCCGCGACGAGAGCGAATCGGCGATCCTCGGCAAGGCGCTGCGCGGTAACGACAGCCGCCAAGATTATTTGCGCGCGACATTGCGCCCCAGCGAAACAGGGCTGCCGGTGGCAGCCCCTTTCGAAATACAGGACTCCTCACTTCTGCGCCTTCTCGCGCAAGCGCAATGCCTGGTGATCCGCGAACCTCACGCCGAGCCAGCGGCGGCGGGCGATTTATGCCGGATCATCCGGCTTAGGTTTTGAGATGGTTTTTGCGCGTGGACGGCGCGGACCCCTTCCCGCTCGGGTCCGCGCGGCGGTTGACAAAGCGGCCACCGCGATGCCCCCGGCACTCTGATGGAAAAGCAAATCAACGTCGATCTCCTCATTATTGGCGGCGGCGTCAACGGAGCCGGGATCGCGCGCGACGCCGCCGGGCGGGGCCTTGCGGTGATGCTCTGCGAGCAGGGCGATCTTGCCGGCGC
>DATBYR010000350.1:0-2301 GCA_036513565.1 Methylocella sp.
GGACGAGGACTTGGACACGCTCGAGACCGTCGCGTGTCCTTCGGCTGGCGCCTGTGGCGCGCAGTTCACCGCCAATACGATGGCCACCGTTTCGGAGGCGATCGGCCTCGCCCTGCCTTATTCGGCCGGGGCGCCGGCTCCCTATGAAATTCGCGACCGCTTCTGCAGCATGGCGGGCGAGATGGTGATGGACCTGTTGGCGCGCAACCTTCGTCCGCGCGATATCGTCACCCGCAAGGCGCTCGAAAACGCCGCGACCGTTGTCGCCGCTTCCGGCGGCTCGACCAATGCCGCGCTGCATCTCCCGGCAATCGCTAATGAGTGCGGGATTGCGTTTGATCTCTTCGAAGTCACCGAAATCTTCGGCCGGACGCCCTACATCGCCGATCTGAAGCCGGCCGGGAAATATGTCGCCAAGGACATGTTCGAGGCCGGCGGCGCTCCTTTGCTGATGAAGACTCTGCTCGATCATGGCTTCCTGCACGGCGATTGCCTCACCGTGACTGGCCGGACGGTTAACGAAAACTTAAGGAAAGTCGTGTGGAACCCAGACCAGGACGTTATCTGGCCGGCCGACAAGCCGATCACCGCGACGGGCGGCGTCCTCGGTCTGAAGGGGAGCCTCGCGCCGGAGGGGGCGATTGTGAAGGTCGCGGGCATGCCGGAAGCGGCGCTAATCTTCAGGGGGCCGGCGCTTTGCTTCGACAACGAAGAAGCTTGTTTCGAAGCGGTGACGGAGCGCCGCTACGCGGAAGGTTGCGTTTTCGTGATCCGCTACGAGGGTCCGCGCGGGGGACCCGGCATGCGCGAAATGCTGGCGACCACGGCAGCGCTTTACGGTCAAGGCATGGGGTCAAAGGTCGCGCTTGTCACCGATGGGCGCTTTTCCGGCGCGACACGCGGCTTTTGCATAGGCCATGTCGGACCGGAGGCGGCCGTTGGCGGCCCGATCGCGCTGGTACGCGATGGCGACATGATCGAGATCGACGCGATCAAGGGGACCGTCAACCTCCAATTGGGGGATGCGGAATTAGAAAAAAGGAAAAAAGATTGGCAACCGCGTCAAACTAATTTCCGGTCTGGCGCGTTATGGAAATATGCCCAGACGGTCGGTCCGGCCGTTACCGGAGCTGTTACCCATCCGGGTGCGTCGAGTGAAACAAATGCCTATGCTGACGTTTAGCCGCATTTCTGGGGTTGTGCTTTTCGGGCTGGTGGCCTGCCTGCCGGGTCGCATCGGCGCGTTCGAGGGTGCCGATGGCGCGAGTGTCGAAAAGGCGCCGCCCCAGACATTCGCGACGCCTCGGGCGGCGTTGCAGGCGGGTCTCGAAGGGTTTCGTTCAGGCAACGCCAGCTCCGCGATCGAGGCCTTGAAATATGCCGCGGCGGGAGGCGAATTGCTGGCGCAATGGAAACTCGCGAAAAGTTATGCCAATGGCGACGGCGTGCCGCGCGACGATATCAAGGCGTATGACTATTTCTCGCAAATCGTGACGAATTACGATGAGGACGACCCGAACCGGCGCGATCGCGCGGTTGTGTCGAGCGCGTTGGTCTCGCTTGGCAACTACACTCTGAACGGAATCGCCAACAGCAAGGTCCGTGCTGATCCGCAACGCGCGCTCCAAATGTTCCAATTCGCCGCGACGACGTTCGGCGATGCGAACGCCCAATACAATTTGGCGCGGATGCTTCTCGAGGGCGCGGGCGTCGATAAGGATGGCCGGGAGGCAATCCGCTGGCTATTTCTCGCCGCGGATAAAGGGCACCTCCAAGCGGAGGTTCTGCTCGGCCAAACGCTGTTCACGGGCCGCGAAGGCGTTCGGCCGCAGCGCGCGCTCGGCCTCATGTGGCTGACCTTGGCGCGGGAAGCCGCGATTGATTCCAAAAAGGACAAGTGGATCATCGATCTCTATGACCAGGCGGCGGCTTCGGCCAATGACGGAGACCGGCAGGACGCGCTCGTCTATCTCGAAGGCCATCTGAAGCGCCGCAATTGACCTCGCGTGGTCCCATTCCAGCACGGCGCCGACGTTGCCTGCCCTTGGTTAATTGGATCGCATCGTGCTTTGAAGCACGCTGACAGCCAAGGGCTGGAAGCCTGTCCCGTGTCCGGCTTGGTCCCCCAGAACACGTCTTCCACTTCCCCATCAAGGGGATGCCGCCCAACGTTTGGCCGTGCGACCTACGTCCCGTGGCGGCGGCTGTGGCAAATTTTTGGGAACGGGAACCCAGGTTCAACGTAAGACAGGAAACATGGCAAACGGTCAGATTACAATTCAAACTGAAGATTTCGAATCT